>CAYTLQ010000172.1:0-4056 GCA_964438715.1 uncultured Ignavibacteriaceae bacterium | reverse complement strand
TAGAGTATCTGATAGAAGGGGATTGAGTGTGTCAATATGGCAGAAGAGGAGTTGAAAGGAAAGGGGAAAAGTTGAAAAAAAAGAGTAAATTTTTTTTGCCAAATTGGTGAAAATTTTTGCCAAAATGGGTGAAAGGTTATAATACAAAAATGAAATTAAAACACTATCATTATTTTTTACGAGAAATTCTGCCTTAATCGATCTGTTTACTAGAAAGTTCTCAGCCCAATTAATTATTTCATTAGATAATTGTTTGTATTTCTGCTCTGAGAAAGCGATACTTGGTATAAATACTTCAGCAGGACTAACTATATCGCCATTCTCTAATTGATATTTATCCGCGTCTATTATTTTAAGCACCTTATATTTTTGAGCGGGGAGTGGAGATGATAAGAGTAAAATGATAATACATAATATTTTTATCATAACTATTCCTTTATTTTTTTCTGTTCAATAACTTTTACAAAACTATTTTGGAGATAGCAAATTTCAACTAACTATTTTTCAATAATTCTAATATTTTAACTCGTTTTAATAAGTTCGTTGCAAAACTATACCTGAAAGTGAGTGGACTTCCTTGTTTTGTAACACCTGCTCTCTCAGTCAAAAGCTATTACTTTTATAATTTCCCATAAAATTTCGTAATATTAAAAAATATTTGTACCGATGAACCATTAGCGGTTTGAATGCTGATAATATCATAGATTTTAGAATTATTTAAGTATAGCTCCTGTTTAACTAATTCCCGGTCGTGTCTTCTTGCTCCATATTTCGATTTGATAAATTCATATTCTGCCGGCACACCAACCAAAGAACCTGAAGCGTTAATTATTACAGCAGTTTGCTCTGTAGCACCATCTCCTCCGGTAAATATTGATGAAACCGGTACTGATGAATTATTGTCTATTAAATCTATCTCCCCATAGAATATCTCTCTTATTTCGTTGCTAAACTATTAAATTCTGGCGCTGTTAGTTTTAATGAAAACGATACTCTGAACGATCCGGAAGTATATCATCGGATATAAACTTATTAATAAGTTCACTTTCAGGGAATGCATACTACCAACCGTATTCATTCACTACCTCACGCGGCAATTCGGATTTTGGAAATTCAGGCAGTATAGTCTGTTGCTCTATGGTAAAATGGCCATAGGAATTTTTCGGAAGAACTCTTTTACGGAAAGGATTTTTGATTAGTTCAGGCAAATAATGTTCCCCATTTTTTCGCAAACCTAATAAAAAAATTTAATTTTGTCAATAAGGAGCAAAAATGCTGTGATAAGAGTTATCTGAAAAATTGTTCACTGTTCACGAAAAAAAATTACGGCAAAAGTTTTCCGGAATATGCACTCTTCTCCGGAAGATGATTGTCATAAACAAAAATTTAAGAGAATCGCTATATCAATATCAGTTTCCACTTAGTTCCGGGTTTTTCACCCGTAATTTTGCGGCTCATTCAGTATATTTCGGTTTATTTTATTCGAGAATATGGATCCGATAAATATTTTAGCAGGCATAAATATCATTGCGCTGTTCGGTGCAAATATAAGCGGCGCAAAAAAAGGCATTCGTACAAGTGTTACGCAGATTAAGGAAAAGCCAAAATCTTATTTGCAAACGCTTCCGCCCGGATTAGCCACAGTAATTCTGCTTGCCGCTATTGCCGGCGTTTTTCAATTAGGTACATTAAAATATACATCTGAACTACAGACTTTACGCTTAACAGGATTATTTATCTACATTATATTCTCGTGGTTTCAGATTTGGAGTTATAAGACTCTCGGCGAAAATTATGCTCAGGATGTTGTTATTCTTAAACAGCACCAACTTGTAGAAAAAGGACCTTATAAATTTATTCGTCATCCGCATTATCTCGGACAGATATTCTCTGACCTTGGCATTACACTTGCTTTACTGAGTTATGTTACCGGCGTTTTTTTTCTGATTGAAATCCCTTTTCTTTTTCTCCGTGCTGCTTTTGAGGAAAAGCTGATGGAAAAACATTTTAAGGAAAAATTTGCCGCTTACCGAAAAAAGACCGGTTCATTTATTCCTTTTGTTGGATGATACTGCAAAATACATTCTTCAGAGCATTATTTATTGTTCTTATTTCTCTCAGCAGTGTTTCCGCACAGAGCTTTTACAAGCTGACGCTGACTTCGAAAGGAAAAACCGCACAGGTACTAGCGCATTCGAAAGATGGACAAGACTACATATCGCTTTTGGATTTTGCCGGACAATTTGGAATCAATACTTTTATTAGTCCTGATCGACCAAAGCAGGAAATTAAATCATCAGCAGTAACACTGAAATTTACAGCGTTTAATCCGTTTATTGTAGTCAGTAAAAAAGCCGATTCATCACAGGTAATTCATCAGTTACCGGTTTCCACACTTCTGTTACAAAAACAAATATTTGTGCCATTAGTATATACAGCGCCTTTTCTCTCACTCGTTACCGGAGAAAAGATAACTTTTTCCGGAACGAAAACAGAAATACCGAATCAGGAGAGTGTGGAAGAGACAAATCCGGCTGTACCTTTAGTAAATGTTGATGAAAAAACGAATGGAACTCTGGTGTATTTTGCTTTCCATCAGAAATTAAAAAAACCGGAGTCCTCATTTAAAGACGGAAAAATTACTATTACACTGCGAGGCTTAACTGTTAAACCTACCGATTATAAATATACCCGAAGCTCCGGTGTGTTACGAAAAATTACTGCAACAAACCGCGGAAAAGACGCAATCCTCGAATTATCGGTAAGCGACGATTACACTTCTTATGAAATTTCCAAACAAAGTGATACATCGTTTGTTGTAAGTATCTTTAATAAAGTATTTAGTACGGATAAAACTGAAAATCCAAAAAAAGAAAAATGGGAATTTGATGTAATTGTTATTGACGCCGGTCATGGTGGAAAGGATTTCGGCGCTATTGGCGTTCATAACACTGTTGAAAAGGAAATAAATCTTGCCGTAGCTTTGAAATTAGGTCAATTGATAACAAAAAACCTTAAAGGTGTAAAAGTTGTTTATACCCGTAAGGATGATACATTTATAGAACTTTACAAGCGTGGTAAAATAGCAAACGAAAATAACGGTAAGTTATTTATTTCAATACATTGTAATTCTGTACCCGGAAAAAAAACAGGACCCAACGGATATGAAATTTATCTTCTGCGCCCCGGACGAACGAAAGAAGCAATACGCATAGCGGAACGGGAAAACAGCGTTATTTCATATGAAGAAGATCCGGGAAGATATCAGAAACTTACCGATGAGAACTTTATTCTTGTGAGTATGGCACATTCATCATATATGAAGTATTCGGAAAAATTTGCCGATATACTGAATCAGCACCTTCGCCAGACGGTTGAAATTGAATCGAGAGGAATAAAACAAGCCGGCTTTTATGTACTGGTTGGGGCTTCTATGCCGGGAATACTATTTGAAACCGGGTATGTAACAAATGAGGATGATGCGCGATATATGAAAAGTAAAGAAGGGCAGGAAGAAATTGCCCGTGCGATTTTTGAGGCGATAAAATCGTTCAAAAATTATTACAACGATTCAATCCAATAAAACAGTTTAAAATTTACTAATTTACCGAATGAAAAAATCAGGAAACAAATGACGAAAACACAAATATGGACGGCCGTATTTCTTGGCCTTTTTATTGCTTTATTTTTTCTTCAGCGTGCTACTAAAAAAGAAACCGTACCGGTAGAAGATATGCCCGTTAAAAACGATTCGGAATATAGTGCAGGGGAAGTCTCTGCTTCGGATTTAATAGCATCGTTTGGGTGTAAGTCGTGTCACGGGCAGGATCTAAAAGGCACAAACCTTGCCCCAACACTTATAGGGCTTTCGGAATTCTATGACCGCGATAATCTTATAAATTATCTCCGCAATCCTTCTTCTTATCTGGATATTCAGCGCTTTAAGGATTATAAAGAGAAATATAAAAATCTCGTATGCCGTCTTCTGCTTGAAAAAAATAAAAAAGACATCGGAAAAATAGCGAATTACATCGTGAAATTAAGTTGATTAATGTA
>CAYTLQ010000171.1:0-33968 GCA_964438715.1 uncultured Ignavibacteriaceae bacterium | reverse complement strand
AAACCTGAAGAGGAGAAGAAGCAGGTGCAGACAGAGGATGTAAAAAAGGAAAGGAGCAAATACAGGAGTCGGATAGATGAAGATAAGGCGGTAAAAAAAAAGGTAGTTCTGAGGATACTCACCGATGCCGGTTTTATGGACGACGCTGTTTCAAATGGTTTAGAGGCTGTGGAGGTAATGATGAAGAGTGGGAATAAATATAACCTTATTCTTATGGATATTCAGATGCCAGGCATGGATGGTTTTACTGCCACACAAAAAATCCGTCAGCTTGGTCCCAAATTTTCCGCATTGCCGATTATTGCTCTTACTGCACATGCCCTTGCAGGCGATCGTGAGAAGTGCCTTGCAGCTGGTATGAATGATTATATCACCAAACCAATCAAAAATCAGGATCTGATTTCAATGCTTGACAAATGGTTTGAGATTGATTATTCCGTAGTGCAAGAAGAACCACCGGCAGAGACAATACCTGTAGAGGCGGATTTGTTTGATCGGGAACATTTTTCGAGTATCAGCGCTGATGATAAAGATTTCCAGCAAGAATTGTTAAGTACATATTTATCCGATACCAAAAAAAGGATTGAACGATTAGAGGATCTTTTTGCGCAAAAAAACCTTCCCTCCATTGTTTCAGAGTCACATACAGTAAAAGGCGCAAGTTACAGTATAGGCGCAAAACAAATGGGAGATATTGCTAAGGAAATTGAATTTGCAGGAAAAAATAACGAACTTAACAAAATCGGGGATAAATTGACTGCATTAAAGAAATCATTTAACGCCACTTCAGAAATACTCAGGCAATATTTATCCTGATGAAAAGGGCTTCACCTTTTTCACTTATTGCAATTAAGGGATGTTATATTCTTGAATTTTCTTTAAAAAGTCATCAGTGTCTCAAACTTCGCTCTCGCAGTTATGATTTATCTCCGGGTTACTACTATTATTCCGGTAGCGCATTTGGTCCGGGTGGCTTAAAGACACGAATTTGCAGACACTTTCGTGCTGATAAAGTTGCACATTGGAATGTCGATTATTTAAGGAACATAAGTGAAATAACAGCAGTTTTTTATACTCCCGGAAACAGGGAGAACGAACATATTGCGGCAGGTTTTTTCCTGCAAAATCCGGAGGAGTATTTGCCGATTTCACATTTTGGCTCTTCCGATTGTTCATGTTTTACTCATTTGTTCTTTTCTCAGCATTCTAAACAGATAGATAGATTATTCAACTTCTCAAAAATGCGTTACAGGAGAATTAGCCTCAAAGACATCATTGGATCATAATGAACTTACAGTAAAAATTTTTTACCGTTTATTCTGGGTGTATAACAAAATGGCCGAAAATTAACTGATCTAACCGCAAATCGGAGATCATCCGGATTGAAAATCCTCTGGATTCTAAAGCCTCTGGATGGCACATCCTCCGGATAATATTATCACAACCCAAGCAAAATTAACCGCCGTGGTGGAATTATAATTTCTCTTCACTCCATCAGGGTATCCGTTGGCTAATCCGTTAGCTAACGGACAATGCAACTATTATATCACCCTTTCAGGGTTTTCAGGTTACGAAGGATATCTGTTGTTATAAAACTATCACCCTTTCAGGGTTGGGTGTATGATAATATCTTTAAATCCTCTGGATCGTTAAATCCGTTCCCTAACGGGTCGAAGATCCTCTGGATTGTTAAATCCGTTCCCTAACGGATGGATTAAGCCCCTGCCTCTTTATCAAGAAAAGAGATGCTTTGATAGTTCTTAAAATAAATTTAAGCTCAAAATGTAAGACACCCTTTATTTTTACTTTTCGATATTTTTCTCCAAATTTTGGATGATATAAAATAATTATTTCTAATGTATCATTATTGTAATACAAACTATGGAACACCGTAAACGACCATCGTGGGATGAGTATTTTCTTAAAGTAGCAATGCTTGTATCCGAACGCTCCACCTGCCCCAGAATGCACTGCGGTTGCGTACTTGTACGGGATAAACAAATTCTTTCAACAGGGTACAATGGCTCTATTCCCGGTGATGTGCATTGCGAAGATGATTCTTGTTGGATTGTTGACAATCACTGTATCCGGACTATTCACGCGGAAATGAATGCAATATTACAATGCTCATCGCATGGTGTTTCTACCAAAGATGCCACTGCTTATGTTACTAATATGCCCTGCACAAATTGTGCGAAAGCTCTTATTACTGCCGGCATAAAAGAAGTAATTATTTTTTCCGATTACCGGAATACAGAAGCAGAAGATTTTTTTTCCAGAGCAAGAATACCTATAAAGAGAAAACCGATGCCTCCGTTAACAATTGATTATAACCTTGGCAGTTATACCTCTGCAAGAGCCTTTCAACCGGAGGAAATACGTAATACAGACTCCTGATAATCAACATTTTTCGAATTCACCGGACTTTTTATATAATCTGTCCTGTACATCACAATTCATATCATTTTTTCAATTACATTGCTGTAATCAATTGAATCGTGTTTCTGTTGTTATGCCAAAGACCATAATGTTCAAGGATTATCGTGAAATTTCTTGTACACCTGTTCGGTAGTCTTTTCATCCGTGGGAAAATTGTACTACTCTACGTTCTTTTAGTAGTGGGGATTATTATCACCGTATTATATTACCTTCCTGCCCTGCGAGCCGGGCAATTAGAAAAAGCGCTATCTGCCAGAATGGAATTAATCGCTAAAGTAATTTCCGTTTATATTACCGAACCACTTGAAAAAAAAGAGTTTAAGAATATTCAGGAGAAATTGAATCACTTTAAAGAGCTTAAGGATATTTCCTATTTCCTCGTTTTTGACTCTTCCGGAGCTTTATGTGCTGAAATTAATTACGCTAATGCAAAAAAATATAAATACTCCGATCTTACTGCTCCTCTTGATGAAGAAAATGGTATTCTGAAATTTTCTCTGCCTCTGTACAATGGAAAAACACCTGTCGGCACCATCTATATGGGTCAATCAACTTCGATAATTGAAGACGAAAAAAACGAGCTTCGTTTAACTATTGCTGTGATTGGCGGAATTGTTGTCATTGGAGGAATTGTCATCATCCTCGTCGTTTCTTCTGTTTTTATTACGCCGATTCGTTCCGTTATAGAAAATGTACAGAAAATTGCCGCCGGTAATCTGGATATCCGAATCCCTGTATATTTTCCTGATGAAACAGGAATGCTTGCGAACTCCATCAATGAAATGGTAACAAAACTTCAGCAAACCAGCCAGAAAAATGACGAGTTAACAAAGAATCTTGAAGATAGAGTTCGTGAACGGACGAATGCCCTTCTTACCGAAATAGCTGACCATAAGCGTACCGAAGAAGCATTGTGGCGAAGCAGGCAAGACCTTTTGCGTGAACAAAAAATTTTTATGGGCGGCCCGACGGTTGTAATACGATGGCTTGCAGTTCCCGAGCTTCGCGTTGAGTATGTATCGTCAAATATTAAGCAGTTCGGTTATTCCAGAGAAGAATTTGAGGATAGCATAGATTCATACTATGCGCTTGTCCATCCCGATGACAGAACCCGTATTAAACAAGAGATCGCATCGAATACATCTCTGGATATTTCGCAGTTCGAATTGTATTATCGGATTGTTAAAAAAAGCGGAGAGGAGCGCTATGTTTATCATTTCATAAATGTTGTACGCGAAGCGGAAAATATCATTACACATTTCGACGGCTATCTCATCGATATCACCGAAGGGAAACACGCTGAACATTTACTAACCGAAAGTGAACATCGCTTACGCGCTATATTTGAAAAAGCTGGTATTGGAATTGTTATCACCGACCTTTCCGGAAGAATTATTGATAGCAATGAATCATTTCTCAATATGCTTCAATATTCCGCAGATGAAATTACAAAGAAGTCACTTATCGAAATTTCGCATCCGGATGACAGACAAGACTTAATTTTCCTTAGCAATGCCGCACAGGGAAACACTCCGCAGAAAGCCTTTACTTTCGAAAAACGATACATAAGCAAATCTCACTCAATAGTTTGGGGAAAAGGAACTTCAACATTTATACAGGATCTGGAGGTATCGCGGTCGCTTGCTGTATGGATGATTGAGGATGTAACACAGCGTAAGGCTTCCGAAGAGCTTGTCCTAAAACTCAACAAAATTGTTAAAGGTGTCGCTGAATCAGTAACATCACTTATCACAAGCAGTGATTACAAGCGTTCATTACAGGATGCTATTCGATTGTTGGGAGAAGCATCCTCCGCGGACCGTTGTTACATTTTTGAAAATAGTGTCGATCAGGAAACAGGCGAATATCTTCTCAGCCAGAGATACGAGTGGACTGCTAACGGCGTACCTCCGGAAATTAACAACCCTCACTTACAGAATCTGCCATATTTCCCGCTCTACGCCCGATGGTTTCGGGAACTGAATAACGGACGCTCAATTAAAGGCTCCATCGCTTACTTCCCGGAAATCGAAAAAAAATTGCTTGTTGAGCAAGGTATTCTATCAATATTGGTTGTGCCTATTTTTGCGTCAGGACGATTCTGGGGATTTATCGGGTTCGATTCTTGTCAGACAGAAAGAATATGGACTGAAGCTGAAGAATCAGTATTAAGAATGGCGGCAGCTTCTTTCGGAGGTATAATTGAAAGGGAGGAAAAAAATAAAGAGATTGTTCTTGCTGTTGAAAAGGCAGTAGAGTCCGACAGATTAAAATCCACATTACTGTCAAATATGAGTCATGAATTCAGAACACCTATGAACGGCATATTGGGTTATGCAGAGCTATTAACAGAAGAGTTATCTGAACCAACCCTGAAAGAAATGGCAGGCAATATTGTACACTCCGGTACGCGATTAATGGCAACACTAGACACAATACTTGATCTCTCGCAACTTGAATCGAATAAAATAATTCCTGTAATGAAACCGTTGAGCATTGGTGTTGTTTTGAAGCCAATTTTACCGAAATATTCCGCTATGGCCAAAGCAAAAAACCTGCAATTCGAATATATCCCCCCGAGAAGTCCGGTTATTATTGATGCTGATGCGAACCTGTTACAAAAAATTGTTAGCCATCTGGCAGATAACGCAATAAAATTTACAAGTTCCGGTGGCATTACCATAAGTGTTGGTTCAGAAAAAGTCGGTGAACATCGGTATAATGCGTTTATAAAGGTAAAAGACACAGGCATTGGAATTTCAGAAAAAAATCATAGTATAATTTTTGAAGAATTTCGGCAGGTGAGCGAAGGCATGGGCAGAAGTTATGAGGGCAGTGGACTGGGACTATCGGTAGCAAAGAGAATTGCCTCGCTGATGCGGGGTTTTATATCTGTTGAGAGTCAACCCGGTGTTGGTTCAGTTTTTACAGTAACTTTTCCTGCTGTTGTACCTGAAACTGAGATGCAAATTGAAGAATCACAGAAAGTTACCGATATTGAAGAAACTGAGTTTCCAGTTGATAAGCTCTATAAGGTATTGCTCGTTGAGGACCAAATTATCAATAAAGATATTACACGCCTGTTTCTTAAAAACCTGTGTATAGTAGAATTTGCTGAAACCGGTGAGCTAGCGGTCGAATTAGCCGAAAGAGAGCAATTTGATTTTATACTTATGGATATTCAATTGGGCGCAGGTATTGACGGAATAGAAGCGACACAAAGAATCAGGAAAATACCGGGATATCAAAACACTCCCGTCGCCGCTCTCACAGGATATGCCATGGAGGGTGACCGTGAAAAATTTATTGAAGCCGGTTTAACACATTATCTCAAAAAACCATTTAGCAAAAAAACTCTGCGCAATTTTATAAAACAACTTATTATTGAAACTAACCGCAGGTAGTTCTATCAGTCCTTTTGTAATATTATTCGCCATCGTTCAGCACATTTTTTTAACGCAGTACCATTATCATCAGGATTAAGACAAGCCTCCTGAATTGCTTCATCAAAAGCGTCCCGTAATTCATCAAAACGGGGATGCTTAAGAAAGTATCTTAATCGCCTTGCAGAAACCAATAACTTTGCCCCTTCAATTCTTGCCTTTGCCTCAAGAGTTCCGTCATTTTTCACAAAATACTCATCTTTTAATGACTCCAAAGTCGAAGGGTAGATAGTGGCCATTCTGCAAAAATCGGATTGGTTCTGAGCATTAGTTACATACATTGCAAAATCGGTAGCGGCGTTTTTATCCCGAGTTGAATTAAGTACAGCAATCGACATCGTCGCAAGTTCATGCGAACCGGTACTGCCTACAAGCGGTGGAGCTATGTCTGTTTCTGCATATACAGCGGGAGCATTCTCTTTTACTCTTTTAAGAAACACCGGACCGGTAAAAACAAATGCTATTTGTCCTGACTGATAGGGTTCGATGATACCGGAGCCCGCCCGTATGATTGACTCTCTCGGTAAATAACCCTCCCTGTATAAATTAATCCATTCCTGTAATAATGCAGTTGCGGCAGGTTGGGTAAATAACACCTCACGAAACGATGAATCGACCATCGGAAACCCCTCCGATTCTAACATCATTGGCAGGTAGGAATCCTTACCAATATTCCAGAATGTAGCAAAATGTCCGGTTCTGTCTTTATATTCCCGTATAAACTTTACCGCCTCCTGAAAAGTTGCCGGTACATCATTACTGCTAAATCCCGCTTCCTGAAACAGCCTTTTATTATAGATTATTGTATAGGTATTGAGGTACCATGGTAAAGCCGCAACAAATCCATTGTATATTCCGTCCTCAAGAGCACCCTTGACATAGACTTTCCGTAAAGAATCAAGCGGCACCGATTGTGAAATATCGTACAATGTTCCCATTCGGTAAAACTTCGAGACGAAGTCGCTTGAGAGATTTACAACATCCGGTGCATCGCCTGCCGCAATTGAAGAAAGCAATTTTGGTATCACTGCATCATAGGGAATATCCACCCATTTTATCGTTATGCCGGGATTTTTTGCTTCATACCCGCGAATTATTTTTTTGAAATAATCATCAAACGCAGGACTTAACTGAAGCGTCCAAAACTCTATTTCTCCTTTTAACTTTTCCGGCTTACAGGACTGAAACTGAAAAACACAAATAAAAAATACGAGGACAGATATTATTTGCCGAAGTCTGAGATTATTAAACAAATGCCTTCTTGATTTAGGTGTAGAGATTATATGACTTTCGTCACGACGCATAAATATTTTTTTGAGGTTTTGTTATTCTGTAATAATCTATTAATTGAAATCTGATTATTTTACTTTACAAAATAACAGGTTTTTGGTAATTGTATTTCCCGGTTAGCGCCGTGTGAAATATTTTCTCGTCAGTATTCAAGATTCTTTACATCAGTGCATTATATTAAAGCATATTCCCACGACGGTATTTATTTTGTCGAATTTCAGCCGGGTGATTATTTTTTTGAGGACTATCCTGCACTCTCGGCAGACCTTCGGGAAATATTTTCCTCAACCCGTTGCAAAAACATTCTTATCGATCTTAATCAGGTAACCCGCCTTGATAGTATATTCTATAACCGCGTAGTGGAGGAACTGCTTGTTCTGAAACGACTCGATCGCAGTGTAAAAGTTATTGCTTCATCCGAGTATATGAAGCACTATGTCTCAGTAACCCACCTTTCAAGGCTTTTTGAGATTTACGATAATAAAGAAGAAGCAATAAAAAGCTGTCAGAGAGTAATGATTGAGACGGTCGCAATGACCTTGCCCTCAGACCTGAGATATATTCATTTCCTCAGCGACGCTACAGAATTGTTTGTAAAATTCCGACTCCCCCGATACAGCGACGATTACTATGCATCGTTTATGCAAGACCTACGCATTTTGATGTACGAACTTTTTTCCAATGCTGTCAATCATTCCCAGTCAGAAAATGTTACCATCAAAATAGAAATGACTGACAAATATCTTACAATAATAGTTCAGACGAATAATAAGGGATTCTCAATACAGTGTATAGATAAGAGAAATCCCGATGGCAGTATTGTCGTTATGCACCCTCCATATTCAATGGATTTTATCAACAGGGAATTTTGTGTTTACCGCGATGTTCGAAGCGAAGTAATTTGCCGCGTGACAGGCAGTTTTTCAGCTCAGTTTTTTCATACTAAAAACTTAAACAGAAAAGCGCTAGTAACAGATATTCCCGAACATTACGGATTAAATCTTATTACCAAATTTTCTCATGAGACACATTACTCAAGGGATGAGTCGGGAATAGATAGCTTTACCATTAAGAAAAGAATAGGCTGAATACCGATATTCTTCTCTTATCTTCTGCCGCTGAAGAAGCTGTCAGATTTTGTGATTTTCAAATCCTGTAATTGCGGCGCTTTCACCCTTATTTCCAGTCTGTAACCGGTATATGCTCCAAGAGGGTTCCAAGTAAAATTCATGAGCCAACAATGCAGGTCTCTGCTGACGGTTAATTGTGGCGCTGCAAATTCCTTAGCAGTTATATCATAACTTCCGGTCAAAGTCAGTTTCCAGAGCGGCGTAACACTGAAATTAATATTTCCGCTGAGGTTCGAGTACTTTGAAGGGTTTAAAGGATTGTACTTATTAAAACTGTAATTGTAGTTAAGAGAAACACTCCATGGAATTGCAAAATCAACTTCAGGAATATCATACATCCCACGATAAAACCTGTTTTCACTTGGAAATATCTGCTCTGCTTGAGTTGAATCACTGCTTCCGGATTTTCTTTCCCCGCTAAACGAAAGGGATACAGAAAAATTAAAACTTGTCATACGCAAAAAACCATTACCCGATGAGAGCAGAGTTTTATTTATTGCTCTTCCGGTATTGCGGTCATAATCGTAGAGTGAATAAATTGTACCTCCCTGCAAACTCATAAACGATCCGACTTGCGTATGATAATTTAACTGAATATCGGAAAAGCGCATACTATCGGCGGTGAAATCATAATTAAAACTTCCGGACAAATTGAGTAATTGGTATTTTTGCTCTTTCGAAGTGGTATCGGTCGGGTCAACCATCGTTTTCATTTCAAAATTATTATCCACCCTGAAACCGAGAGATTGCGATTCCCTGCTTCCGGCGCCACCGAAAATTTCCCGCTCAAATTTATTGTACTTAACAATATTACCTTTAACATCGGTGTAGGTATCATAATATCCCCAACCGGGAGTTGAAAAATCAGGAGTATAGTTATATGAGACACTTGGAGAAATAATATGTCTGATAGCCGCAATGCCGGCAGTTTGCGGTTGAAAAATTCCATAGAGCTTTGTTGAAGTTCCGGCGCCAAAGCTAAAAGTGCGAACAAAATTATATTCTTTTTTATCCTCTGTTATCACCGAGTCGTTGCCATTGAACGATGGTACCGAATAACGAACTATCCGTTTGTTGTACCAATACTCTCGGTAACTGAACGAGGGAGATAAATTGAGGTATCCGATTTTCGGAGAAGCGCCAATACTCGCTGAGTGTGACACGCCACCCCGAATTTTAAGCTGACCCTCTTGTTTATCGCGCTTGTTCAAAAATTGTCCGCTGTAGCTAATTCCTATTAATTCATACCACCTTTGGTCTGCCGCTGATCCTTTTCCTCTAAACGGGTAGAACTGCGCTTTGGTAATATTCAATGATGGTAATACTTCATTAATATTGCCGTTATCAAGATCCTGCCTGCGGCTGTAGTTAAGCGAAAGGCTTGTCCCCGCTTCCTCCCAGCTCTTAAAGTACGAAGCATTCGAAGTAATTTCCCTTCGTAACAATTGGTCGTAGTTTGTAGTGTTCTGCTGAAAATATCCACCGGACATAAATTCAAGATTTAAATCTGCTCTTGAGGTCGGATCAATATTCTGATTATGAATAATGCGTATGCGCCAGTCTTTTTGTTCTAGTCTGTCCGGATCAGTAAGTTCACCTGAATGAAGATCAGAAAAACTTCCCTCGATACTTCCGGTAAAATTATATCTCAGTGCATAACGGTATCTTCCCTGTAAACTATAACCACCTTTTGTGTAATAATCGGCAGTAGCAAGTAAATCCATATAATCGCTTATTGCCCAGAAATAACCGAAGCGGGAAAAATATTTGCCAAAACCCTGCCTCTCACCGTATGCAGGAGGTAATATACCGGAACGACGGCCTGACTGCAGTGGAACTACGACAAATGGTAATGGAATCGGGAATGGAACATTACCAAAAGTGAGCCAGACCCATTTACCAATAAGTTGCTCTTTCTGTACTACTTTCATCTCATTACCAAAAAAGCAGTAGTGAGGTTCTTCAGCATCGCAGGTAGTGTAAATACCATTTTGAATAAAAAATGTAGTTTTATCAACTTTATTTATTTTTGCACCTGAATAAGAAGTTTCATCATTCTTTGTTGCGGCATAAGTAATATACCCCCTCGTGGTTTTAAAGTTATACTTCATTCTGGTGCCTTTGTACTCCTCGCCCTTATCGAGAAGTATAGGGGTTTCTTTTAATTCCTGTCCCGCGCTGTCCTTGTTTTTTGCAAATGCCTCAACATTGTTAGTGGCAAAATCAACAAATATCTGTCCGCTCTTCAAATTTGTTTCCTTATACCGCAGATCACCCGTGCCATAAATATTCATCTTTTTCTTTTTAATAAAAAAAACAATGCTATCTGAAGCAGAGGAATACACAACAGAATCTATATCAGTTTTTGTGCGTATGGTATCAGATGATGTAGCAATTGAATCAATAACAACCATACTGTCGGAAGTCACTTGAAAAAAAAGCGCATCCTCCGCGTATGCAGAAGTCAGACAGATAATAACAACGGTGATACTGATGAAGATTCTGTTCAGCAAGTGTAAAACGGAATATTAGAAATATTTATTTATGAAAAATACTGAATTGACGGTTCATTTCTCCGATAAAATAAACGCAGGTGCCGTTATCATTCCTGAGTCTCCGCAAACTGTCTGAAAGCAATATATTCCGTGCGATACACTGAATATGCTTCTTCGGTTTTTTTTCTATCGTCAAAGAAAGCAAATACAGTGGAACCGCTCCCACTCATAAGAGAAAATACTGCACCCCTTCTCAACAGGTCATTCTTTAGAGATTGTATTAAGGGAAATTTGAGGAGCACAGTTGCTTCGAAGTCATTCCTAAGATAGCGGAATTGTTTTGCCAGATTGAATACGCCATTTTCAATGAGTGAATTAAGTGGTATCTCCGGAACCCGAGGCGTTACTCCCTTGTAGGCATCAGCCGTGGAAACATGAATACCCGGGTTAACGATAAGAAGATGATATGGTGACTCAACCTCTATCCTCTGTAAAATCTCGCCTCTTCCGGTTGCATAGGCAGGCTTATGATGCAGAAAAAAAGGAACATCAGACCCTAGCTGAAGTGCAAGCTCTCGCATTCGTTCATCAGAAATATCGAGCGCAAACATTTCATTTAACGAATTCAACACATTGGCGGCGTTCGAACTGCCGCCACCAAGACCGGCACCTATTGGAATATTTTTTTGTAAATATATGCTCACACCGAGAGTCTTCCCTGTTTCCCGTTCGAGCAACTTAACAGCTTTAACAATCAGATTATCACTGCGTTCAGCCGATAAAGCTGGATCATCAGTATCAAATTCAAATACCGGATTTTTTACTAAAATTATTTCATCATGTAATTCCACCGGCAAAAAAATAGTTTCAATATCATGATAACCATCAGCTCTTTTAGCCGTTATATGTAACCCCAAATTAATTTTTGCGCGTGATTTAATGAAAACCTTGTTCATGCAAAACTCTGCTTAATTCCTGTATATGTTCCGGTCCTGAGCCGCAACAAGCTCCGATAACAACCGGCATCTTAGTAAAAAAAGTTGAAACTACTCTGCTGTATTCTTCCGGAGTTACACAGCATTGTATAATTTCATCAGTTACACTCCCACTGCCGCAGTTGAGGTAAAATCCCCAGTACTCCGGGAGCCGTAACTCAGCGACTAATTTTTCTAACTGCTGTGCACTTATACAATTAAATGCGAGAAACAACGGGTGAAATCCATTTATATACTCTGCTACCTCAGCTACTTCCTCACCGCTTAGCAATTTACCGCTATTGTCAACATAAAGGCTTATTGCGAACGGAATTGACTGACGAGAACAGAACCCGCAGATAATTTTTATTTCATCAAAATGACTTTGCGTCTCATTCAAAATAAAATCAACACCATTTTCCCACAGCGCTGTTATATGTTTGAAGTGATTATCCTCAAGACTGCTTTGTGAGAGGGTTCTCTCTTTTTGGTAACTATCTTCGGCAGGCGGATTTGAGCCGGCAATAAACACTTCTGAATTGTGCACTGCCGTGCGGGCAATAGAACACGCTTCAAAAACATAATCTTCAAATCGTTCAGTTTTACCGGCTCGCAAAAAGGCGGCAGGATTAGTTCTGAATGTATTTGTTGT
Organism: uncultured Ignavibacteriaceae bacterium; assembly: GCA_964438715.1. Taxonomy (GTDB): domain Bacteria; phylum Bacteroidota; class Ignavibacteria; order Ignavibacteriales; family Ignavibacteriaceae; genus CAYTLQ01. Next base: position 21,545 of record CAYTLQ010000171.1, on the reverse strand, counting down.
AATAATATTTGCTCCTGCTCTTATATAACTCTTGTGTAAGTCCGCAAGGTTTTCTTTAAGAATTTTATTTGCAGAGGTAACCCAAAGAAATTCCTCTCTTATGGAATATGTTTCCTGAAGATAACTCCCGATAGCGCCATCGAGAATTGCAATCTTTCCAAGAGACTTCATTGTTTTAAGATATTCGGCAATAGCCGGCATAAAGCAAAAATACTATTTAATAACTTTCGCTGGTAGAAGGGAAGTCGGAAGATTTAACATCTTCGATATACTTACTAACTGCGGTTTCAATCACATCAGCAAGTGAGGCGTAATTACGAACAAACCGGGGATGAAATTCTTTATTTAATCCTAACATATCCGGTGTAACCAGAATCTGTCCATCGCAGTGAACACCGGCGCCGATGCCGATGGTTGGAATACTTACACTGTTTGTTACTTTTTTTGCTAATTCCGCGGGAATTTTTTCGAGTACAATACAAAATGCACCGGCTTCCTCAAGAATTGCCGCATCTTTTAATATCTCCTCAGCTTCCTCTGGAGTTGTACCGCGCTCACGATAACTGCCGAACTGATGTATGCTTTGTGGTGTAAGTCCAATGTGTCCCATTACAGGGATACCGGCTTGTGTAATCTTTCTAATTGACTCCGCAACCCGCTCGCCTCCTTCAATTTTAACCCCACCCGAAGCGGTTTCTTTCATTATTCTTCCTGCATTACGGAACGCCTCATCAACGCTTAACTGATAAGACATAAACGGCATATCCGTAATAACCATCGCTCTGTTTACACCTTTCGTCACAGCATTTGTATGATAAATCATTTGATCCATAGTTACAGGTAATGTAGTTTCATTCCCCTGAAAAACATTACTGAGTGAGTCGCCGACAAGAATTAATTCCACTCCTGCCTGGTCTAGTAATTTTGCCGTGATATAATCGTATGCTGTAAGGGCTGTAATCTTTATTCCCTTCTTTTTCATCAGCATAAATGTTTTTGTGGTAATCTTCCGGAATTGACCTTGTGTACTCATTATTGTATCTGATTGTTTTCTAATTTTATATCTGTATAAGAAGAGAGAAAATCATCTTCGTTAAATACCAATGTTTCCTGAACGGCAAGGAAAGATCCGTCAAACTCTGTTTGCATTCCCTGCAGAATACAACTTCCAAGCTTTTGGTAGTCCACATCTTTTCCTGTTATACTCAAAATATCGGTAGTTTTTTCATTCAGTTCCGTATTCATCTGATGTAACAGGGATTCTTCAAGGTTAAGCAATTCAGTAATTTGTTTATGCGCAGGAGAACAAAGTATTGAGCCATGCTGAAGCAAAGTTTCACCAAGTTTCCGTTGGGCGCTCCCGACCAGTTTTTTGTGTGAATGTTTTAACTCATTTTTCGCTGTTGAAGCAAAACACACAATGGAGCTTTGTGTTTCATAAAATTTGCGAAAATCCGGCTGTTCCTGTTCAAGCTCGGCAGATGAAAGAAGATTATCATATAACCCCAGACCTGCTTTCAATGCGCTGTTAATTCGTCTATAGAGTTCCTGTGGAGTAAAAAATCTTCCTGCTTTCGTAACTACTGAGTATGTTAATTCCTGCGCATGTAAAATAGCTCTTCCGCCCGTGGGCCTTCGTACCGCATCAAACCCTGCTTGTTCCAGTGCATTGAAATTAATTACAGAGTCTGATTGATTATACCCCAGTGACAGGCAATATGGCTTCCACTGATAAAGCCGGAAATAAAAATCACCCTCCGAACAGATGGAAGCAAGGTGCAGATCGCATGCCATATTGTAATGACCGGAATGGTAACCGCTGTTTATGAAAAAGAAATTCACTTGCCGATCAGGCCGCGCTTACTTTTTCCGAGGAATTCAATAATTTCCGCTACATAAGGGTCACCCGGAAACTCTGCAATCAACTGTTCTTTTGCCTGACTTACATTATAGTGACCGCCATAAATATAGCTATATGCTTTTTTCAGAGTTTCAATCTGTTGATTGCTAAAACCTCTTCGCCGCAAACCTATAACATTCAGTCCTTCGTATGCCAGTGGCTCTTTTGCTGCGAGTATGAAAGGCGGCACATCCTGTACAACCCTGAATCCGCCTCCTACCATACAATGTTTCCCCACTTTACAAAACTGATGAACGGGCGTTGTTCCACCAATAATTGCATAGTCATCAATGTGAACATGTCCGGCTACCTGAACAGAATTTGCGAGAATACAATTATTACCAATATAACAGTCGTGAGCAACATGGCTATACGCCATTAAGAGAACATTTTTGCCAATTTCCGACTTACCGGTTTCTTTTGTACCTCTGTGCAATGTAACGAATTCATGTATGGTGCAGTTATCACCAACATAAAAATATGTTTTTTCATCTGCATACTTTAAGTCTTGGGGCCTGTGCGCAACAGAAACTGACTGAAAGAATTTTACATTCGAGCCTATTCGTGCGCCATCATAAATTACCGTATGCGGACCAACATAAGTACCATCACCAATTTCAACATCCTCATGGATAATTACATAAGGCCCGATTGTAACATTCACTCCAAGATTTGCCCTGGGATTTACTATTGCAGTTTGATGAATATTCACCATCTTTTATTTAGCGCTTTCTCCGAAACAAAGAACGGAAAATTATTTTGTTATTTATTTTTATCAACTATACCTGCCATAAAATCTGCCTCACAAACGAGGGTCTGATTAACATACGCTTTACCTGACATCATAACAACTTTACTCTTTTTATTCACCAATTCAATTTCCATAATAAGCTGGTCGCCCGGTATTACCGGTTTACGAAACTTCGCATTATTAATCTGCATAAACATAACCAATTTTTCCTCCGGGTTCTGAACAGAATTAAGGAGTAATATCCCGCCGGTTTGAGCCATTGCTTCTATAATAAGAACGCCGGGCATAATCGGCTGACCGGGAAAATGTCCCGCAAAAAATGGTTCATTTATGCTCACCGATTTCACGCCGATAACTTTCTTGTCAAGGTCGAGATGGGTAATTTTATCAACGAGTAAAAACGGGTACCGATGCGGAAGAATTTTCTGGATCGCATTAATATCGAAAACCACACCCTCCGTTTTTACATGCTGAAACTTCCGTACAAGTTTTTTCTGCTGATAAAGTTTGCGCACCATTTTCGCAAACTCTACATTTGCTTTATGGCCGGGTCGTGCAGCCAATATCTGTGCTTTAATAGGCACACCAATTAACGCAAGGTCGCCGAGCATATCTAAAAGTTTATGGCGTGCAGGTTCATTACGAAAGCGTAATTCCTTATTATTAAGTATGCCGTTATCGCCAATGGTCACTTTCTGTTCTATTCCAAGTTTCGAAGAAAGTTCATCCAGTTCCTTTTCAGATAACTGATGATCAACGATCACCACTGCATTATCAATATCGCCGCCTTTAATGAGACCTAATTTACTTAATTGTTCAACTTCACTGAGGAAACAAAAAGTACGGGCAGGTGCAAACTCCTTTACAAACTCCTTTTCCAAATCGAAAAGACCTGTATGCTGACTACCGAGCGCAGGGTTTTGATAGTCCACCATTACGGTAATACGGTAGCTATCCAAAGGTAAAGCAACAATATCAATCTCTTTTTCCTCGTTATGATAAATAACCGTCTCATCAATTATCAGATAATCTTTCGGGACATCCTGTTGCTCGAACTCTGCCTCAATAAGTTTTTCTACATATGGCATTGCACTACCGTCGCCGATGGGAGGTTCAATACCATCAAGCTCGATTATAAGATTATCAATCTGAAGACCAACAACTGCGGCGAGGACATGCTCAACAGTATGAACCCGTGCTTCGCCTATTGCAAGAGTAGTACCGCGTGAAACATCAACCACATAATCACAGACAGCCGGTATTTCCGGATTTCCCCCGAGATCCACTCTGACAAACCTGATACCATAATTAACAGGTGCAGGTTTAAATGTCATTGTGCATTCGGTACCCGTGTGGAGACCGATACCGGAAAGTGAAACAGGTTTTTTAATTGTCCTTTGCATTTCTAGCATACTTGTACTCTCGCTCTGTTTAGGCTGGAATTATTCTATAAATATTGTAAATACAAGCGTTTAAGATACTAAGCAGAGAGAACAAAAAAAAGAAACGGGGTCGGCAGTTTTTAGCGGGGGTTTTCCCATCTTGTAAAGAAGAAATGCATGCTGATTTTCGTTAGCGATATAACTTAATACAAGAAACCACAAATGACGCTCGGCTTTTCTTTTATTAATACTCTATGGAGATTTAGGATACTTTTGCTCTCATATACTTTTTTAATTTGGTAAAATTCTGAATTGGAATTGAATTGTTCATGTGAAAAGAATAATATCCTGAATGTTAGCCGCATTGTGTAAATACGAGGAAAATATCTACTGTTCAGTGAGTAAGTACACATGCAATTCATTTGCACATAAAAAGTACAATTGTAGAATAATATTTAATGACTCTTTATGAAACTATGTAAAAGGTATGTAGAGTGATTAGTAATTATTATCCTTTGACAGTGATTTTTTCATATTTTTGATAAGTGCTTCTGAGAAAGTAATTTGTAAAATCCAAGTTTAGGTTTTACAAAATAAAGTGTAACTTTTATGTGGGGAATAGGAAAGATTGATTATAGATTTTTTATAGGCAGGTTAAATTTGCTTAACTGCTAATTTGTAGAGTAGAATCAGTATTAAAAATATTCTTACATATTTAACTATGGACATAAATAAACACATCATTGATCAAAGGATAAAGAAAATTATTCAAGACAAGCCTGATTGGTTTTCGGGAATTAATGACAATCATAAAAAAATATCACGAGCATTTGTTTTGTTATCAGTTTCAACCTATTTAAGTATTGAATTGACCGAAGCTATGTCATTATTAACTGATGGTGGCGGCGATGCGGGAATTGATGCAATCTATGTAGGAGACACTTCTGATTTAGAACTACCTATTACGATTTTTCAAGGGAAATATAAGGAAGATCTTGAGGTAAATTCTAACTTTCCTGCTAATGAAGTTCAAAAAGTTGTGAATACTATTTGGACAATATTCGATGTTGACAAGGATATTAACACCTTAAACCCAAACCTCAAATTTGAAATACAAGAAATCAGGTCATTGATTGGGGACGGCTTTATTCCAGTAGTAAAAGTTGTTATGGTTAATAATGGGTTGAAATGGAATGACGAAGGAGAGCAACATTTAAAGAATGCTCATTTCCCTAAAGACCAGGTTGAATTTGAGTACATAAATCACGAAAATATCGTAGATTTTATTCAATCCCCGAAAGGAATTAAAACTACATTGCGTTTGAATGGTTCAAGCATAGTCGAGAATTTTAACTTTAAACGAGTATTGATTGGCAAGGTTAATGTTGCTGAAATTGCAAAACTTTTCAATATCTACGGAGACGGATTATTAGAAAAAAATATTAGACGCTATTTAGGGCTAAATAGAAATAGAGTAAATGAAGCTATTCAAGAAACATTGTTGGGTGAAAGAAAGGACAATTTTTACTTTAAAAACAATGGGATAACAATGATTTGTAAGAAGTTTAGCTATAATGCTCTTCAGGAAAAAAATTGGGATATAGTAGCTGAAGATCTTCAAATTATTAATGGTGGGCAAACCTGTAAAACGATTCAGCATACAATTACAAATCATCCGGATAATGACTACTCACAGGTTTTTGTCCTGATCAGACTTTATGAGCTTTCCGTTTCTGACGAAGACAATGAGAGTCTTGTTAATGAAATTACTTTGGCCACTAACAGTCAAAATCCTGTTGACTTAAGCGATTTAAGGTCAAATGATAAAATACAGAAAACATTAGAAATCGATATTAATGACCTTGGTTTTAATTACAGAAGAAAAAAAGATCTAACAAGTTCAAATGATTCAGTGATTCCGCTCTCAGTTGCGGCACAAGCAATTTATGCAGTTTTGAAAGAACAACCTCATTTAGCAAAATTTAAAAGAAAAGAACTATTTGGAAGTTTGTACGATAAAGTTTACACGAGAGATTTGAATGGAGCACAAGTTGTAATAGCTGTGTTAATCTATCGATACTGTGACAATCAGAGAAGAAAACTTAGTTTAATCGAAAAATTTCCACATATACCCTTCAGTAACTACTTTATGTCAATGATAATTGGAAAGCTTTTGCTTGAGCGAAATAACATAAAATTAACTCAATTGACACACAAAAATTTTGAAACAGTTAAATCGTATTTTGAAACTAACAAGGAAACTTTATTTTCAGATGCTAACACTATTTTGATTAACGCTTTAAATAATCATTACAAGGATGATTATAGAAATCTGAATATGGAAAGGCTTTCTTCGACATTTAGACGCGGTGATTTATACAGTGAAATTTATTTTCAATTTAAGACTGTCCACTAACATGGTTTTCCCAAATAGGCGATTTGTGAAATTTAAAGTAATTTAATAATAAACTCAGGATTAGTCTTTCATATCAAATTCAGATCTATGCGTACATGTTAGTTTTAGTATCGTTCTTCTTTGCAGAAATTGTGCTTTGTTATTTCCGCGTCCTTGAGTATCCAAAACCTTCCCGCCGATAGATAAGCTCCCTACTGTAGGGCAAACTGTTGAAGCAAATGGAAAAGAAAGTGTAACTATAACAGATTCAAGCCTTAGTTAAAATACTCTCTTATACTGAATTCGATATCTAAAATTCTTATCTTTGCATCATGATAGACGAAAATTTAAAGTACTATTTAGAAAATACAATTGTGTCAAAATCTGCTATTGAGAGCAGGTTAACTCATCCTATTATTAAACTTAAATACCCAACAAGATCAGCTTATGATCTTTTGAAAAAATATGCTCAGGACTTCTTAAAGACAGGTTCAGAGCCTCGTTTTGTAAGTTTAGCTGGTCTTCGGGGAGTTGGTAAAACAACGCTTTTATGGCAAACTGCTAATTATATTTATCTGAATCATCATAAAGATATTTACTTCTTTAATGTAAATACATTGAAGAACTTAGGCATAGATTTACATATCGCTTTAGAAAACTTTCAAAGACTTATTATAAAAAAACGCTTTAATGAGTTATTAGAACCCATCACATTACTTTTTGATGAGGTTCACGATGATCTCAACTGGAGCAAAACATTAAAAATTCTTTATGACGAGGCCAGAACAGCTTTTATTCTCTGCACAGGTTCATCTGCTTTGCTCCTTAACCAAACGGCCGATCTTGCACGAAGGATGAGAATAGAAAAAATATATCCATATAAATTTATAGAATTTGTTGCTGCAAAAACTTATATGGAAAACAACGGGGAAATGGTTTATCCAATAAAGGGATTATCAAAAAGATTAAAAGAAGCTCTTTTATACAGTGAAAAGCCAGAAGAGGCCATCACGGCGATTAAAGAAAATGAGCATGAAATAAGTAAATATTTCAACAAAATTAATTCAATAAAAGGCTTAGAATTAAAAGACCTTTGGCGTTTCTACATCAATTATCAAAATATACCTAACTTCTTGTTTTTTAAAGATATATTTACAATAAACGATAGTATTCTGGACTTATTTAAGCGAGTTATTCTGGAAGACATTCCAAAGCTAAACTCATCATTTTCTGATTCTACAAAAATAGAAAGATTACTTCTTAGACTAGCAGGTTCGGATGAAATAAACCCTGAAAAATTAGCCGGAGTAATTGGTGTAAAACAAAATGACATTAACGAATTAATAGACATACTTGCGAAGGCGGAGTTACTAAATATTTTACAACCTTATGGTGGTATAGACACCAGAATAGTGAAGAATAAAAAAGCAATCTTTATGTCACCTTCACTCAGAAGAGCTTTACTCTCAACGCTATTTGGACAAAAATTACCCGACCAATTTAGTAGCAAGCTAATTGAAGACTTAATCGTTATGTATCTACGACAAGTTCTTACAGATGGTATTATTTCATTTATATCAGGTAATGATTATGTAAATCCTGATTTCGTAATTGAAACAAGAGATAGACCAATACTTCTTGAAATAGGAACGAGTAAAACTTCTTTGAAACAGTTGGCAAAATCGAATGTGAAATATCGTTATGGAGTATTGATTTCTAATGGAGTGGCTGAGCCAAATTTAAAGGGAGATTGTATTCAAATTCCATTAAGCTGGTTCTTACTTTTGTAACTGATAATTGAAAGCCCTCGCTCACAGCAGTGCGGCTCAATGGCGGGCGAAATGATTAATTGTTATTCTTTTCTTTAATTAAACTTTAATACTAAATATCCATCACTGAGCTATATTGCAATAAAAAATTCATCACTTCAAATTAGCTTAAATTAAGAATATAAAATGGCAATTTTTGAAATAGTTAAAGGCAAAGCCAAAAGGGTTCGATTAAGTTCTTTTAAACTCGAAAAGGAGTTACAACGACTTGTTGAAGACAACTTAGAAGTTATTTTTAATTGCCGGTTTATTGCCACTGAGTTCCCGACGGGAAGTATTCATTCCGGACGAATTGATACACTAGCACTATCTGAAGACAACAATCCGGTTATATTAGAATACAAAAAAGTTGCTTCATCTGACCTGATAAATCAAAGTCTTTACTATTTGCATTGGATTAATGACCATAAAGGCGACTTTCAAATCGCGGCTAATAAAGCATTTAGAAAAAATGTTGATATTGATTGGTCCGACATAAGAGTAATTTGTTTGGCACCTAAATACAAAAAATATGATCTTCACGCGGTTCAGGTAATGAGAGCAAATATTGAACTTTGGCAATACAAGATATATGAAAATGGAATTTTAAATATTGAAGAAGTTTATAAACAATCAATTACATCCTCTGATAAAGATACAGATGAATTTGTTGGCAAAAACCCGATAATGGTTGAAGCCGGTAAAAAAGCAGCATTGACAAGAAAAACGGCAAAATTTACTCTGCAAGAACATTTTGAACGCCTTGACAACGATATCATTGAATTATTCAACACTGTTCGTGATTTCATTCTTACAATTGACAGCTCAGTCGAAGAAGCACCCAAGAAAAAATATATTGCCTATAAAACAAGTCAGAACTTTGCCTGTTTACAGACCCACAAGAAAAAATTAACTTTGAATCTAAAACTTAATCCAGACGAAATAAACCCAATGCCAAGTCAAGGTAGAGATGTTAGAGAAATCGGACACTTTGGAGCGGGAGACTTTGAGTTGACAATTAAAGATTTAAATGACTTTGAAGAAACAAAATATTTGATAAACGAAGCATACAAAAACATCGGTGGTTGATTTAGAAAACCAATCATAAAACAGGTTTCCTGTCAAGTGCTATATTCTTAGTAGAAGTAGAGAAAGAAACATATTACAGCTAAAACCCTCCTGAGAAAAACGAAAATTGCAAATAACTTTTACCGCCATTTTTTCAAGTGAACCCCAGGTTATTCCACCTTGATTTTGCCGTATAGCGCAATCGTTTTTCCGTAAAAAGCAATAAAAAGAATTCTTATCTTAATTATTTGTATTAATTTAATTTCTCTAAAAATGCATTACGATCCCGTTAAAAATGTGTTCGCTTCGGTCATAAGGAAATTTCCGGCATTGAGGATACTTTTTTATAAGACCCTCGACCTTATGTTTCTCAGGAGCTGGTATGTACGCAGAGAATTACGCGAACTTCGCAAGAAAACTGCAGGAAAAAACCTCGCAATTTATGATGCCGGTTCCGGTTATGGCCAATATTCATATTTCATGGCAAATAGATTAGCTCCATGCTCCATTTATGCAGTTGATGTAAAAACTGAGTGGATTGAAGATTGCCGTGAGTTTTTTGCAAAACGAAAGTTTGATAATGTTCGCTTTGGAGTTGAAGACCTTACAATCATTGACCATAAAGACAAATTTGATCTTATCGTCTGCGTGGATGTTATGGAACACATCCCCGATGATATTACAGTATTTAAAAATTTCTACAATGCTCTTAATCCCGGTGGCTTTGTACTAATTAACAGCCCTTCGGTTTTTGGAGGGAGTGATGTTCACGAAGAAGGTGATGAGAGTTTCATTGGCGAACATGCCCGTGTTGGATATTCGCACACTGAACTTGAAGAAAAACTCTCACAATTTGGTTTTAAAACCTTTAAATATCGTTACACTTACGGGTTCTGGGGAGATATCGCATGGAGGCTTGGTATTAAGTATCCGATGATTATGCTTAATATATCAAAAATATTTTTTGTACTTCTTCCGTTGTATTACGCTGTTACTTTGCCTTTTACACTAATTATGATGTATTTGGATTTTACCGGGGAGAATGAAAAAGGGGCAGGGATTAATTACATTGCACAAAAACCTTGACTGTATCATTTAGATAGCTTTAAAGAATAATTTTTATTTAGTTTTGGAGTCAGCATGTCGAAATCGAAAGTAAAGGTATCCTCAAAAAAAGTTGAGCCGCAGGGTATTCTTTCAAGATTTTCTCTCGAAGAGATTCTCCCTGAAAAATATCACATACCTTTGGTTCTCCTCGTCATTCTATCACTTTTTTTGGTATTCCTCAGTCCAATGTACTTTGGTGGGAAATCCTTCCAATCCGGTGATATTATTGCCTCACAAAGTATGACAAGTTATTTGGAAAAGGACCGTGAAGGATTTACTCTATGGAATCCTTATATATTTTGTGGAATGCCAGCCTATTCTATTTCCGTAGGTTTCACCTGGTTTAATGTGATTTATGTGATTTTTACCGAAGCGAGAAATATTTTTTCTGCGTTTTTTGCCGTCGATTATGCTATGTGGTCATTCTATCTGATAATTTTAGCGGTTACTACTTTCTTCCTGATGAAACATATCACTCAAAACACACTTGTATCTCTGTTTTCGGGAATTGCCACTTCATTTAGCACTGGAATTATTGTTTTTCTGTTTATCGGTCATGTTACAAAACTTACCGCATTGTGCTGGTTCCCACTGGTAATTCTCATATTACTGAGAATGCAGGAGCGGATACGACTTCTTGACTTTTTCATTCTGACTGTCGCGGCTCAGTTAATGATTCAGGGTTTTCATGTGCAGGTAATCTTTTACATTCTTCTCTCAGTTGCCGTGTATTTTGTTTACTTCTTTATTTACAGTGTTAGTAAAAAGCAGACAGAACTGCGGAATAATATCGTAAAGTCAGCCGGATTACTTACTGCCGCCGTAGTGATTGCTGTACTCATTCAATCCGATAGTCTCACACAGATTTATGAATACACACCATATTCGACTCGGGGTGGCGCCAGCATAACCGAGATTGAAACCGGCAAGTCCGATCAATCAGAATCAGAGTATTACGAATATCATACGAACTGGTCTTTTTCGCCCGGAGAGGTTCTCACATTCATAATCCCCTCCTATTATGGCTTTGGGGCATCGGTTTACAAAGGACCCTTAAGTAATAATCAGGAAGTTGAGGTTAATACATATTTCGGACAAATGCCTTTTGTTGATGTTGCTATGTATATGGGAGTACTGGTATTTATGCTGGCTCTTTATGCAATGATTACCCGATTCAAAGAACCTCTTGTTCAGTTTCTTACTGTACTTACCGTATTTTCGCTGATTCTCTCATTTGGTAAAAACTTCCCTATACTCTTCGATTTGCTGTTTTACTATCTTCCGTATTTTGACAAATTCCGGGTGCCTTCAATGATTCTTGTTATTGTGCAGACAACTACTCCTATTCTTGCAGGACTCGGATTAATGAAGATCATATCACTTCGAAAATCACCGGATGCCTTTGCACAAAAAATTCTTCAGTATGCCGCTTATACTTTCTCCGGTATTTTCATCCTCAGCCTTGTTCTTAATCAGGCAGTAGCTGACTGGTTTAAGGAGCGTATTCAGGAAAGCGCACAGGGTGAACAATTACGACCGATCTATGAGTATATGGCAGATATGTTTATCGGGGATACGCTACTTGCTTTTGTTTTTCTCTCTGTAGTTTTCTGGACTGCTATAGGATATATAAAGAATAAAGTCTCAAGAGATGTTCTTACTATTCTGGTTATTCTGGTTACTGTTATCGATTTGTACAGAATTAATGCACGCGGAGCCCGCTATACCGACGCCCCTGATGAGACGAATCTTTTTATTGAACCCGAATATGTAAAGATAATCAAACAGCAGAAGGACACAACACCATTCCGAATTTTAAACCTCAAACAAGATGGTTCGCTTGGCTCACTAAAACAAAATTCAAATTTCAATGCATATTTCCTTCTTGAGGATTTTTATGGATACTCTGCTATTAAGCCCCGCGCCTATCAGGATTTAATGGATGTTGTAGGTCCGGTGAATCCGGTACTCTGGAGAATGGCAAATGTGAAATATATTATCACCGATCAGGATGCTATGATGCCCGGATTTGTTCTTTTATCGCAAAAAGATAAAGAATTTATCTATCAAAATACCGATAATCTTGGAAGATACTTTTTTGTCAACACGGTTGAACAGAAAAAGTCAATTGATGTCCTCAATGACATTAAAATGAATGCTTTCGACCCGGCACAGGTTGCCTATGTTCCTGACGCACCGCCGAAAACAGATGTGCCTGATTCAACAGTAAGTATTTCCGTTAAAAAATATACCGATGAAATCAGTGAACTGGAGGTTAATGCATCGGGAAATAATTTCCTCTTCTTCTCTGCAACCTATCACCCTAAAGGTTGGAAGGCACGGATTGACGGTAAGGAGACCACAATTTACAGAACAAACCACGCTTTTATGGGTATAGTTGTACCTAAAGGCAAGCACACTGTAACTTTTGAGTTTTCACCGGATAGTTTTACTTTCGCAAAATATACATCTCTTACTCTCAGCTCTGCAGTTGTTCTTGGACTTATCCTAACGATATTTATGGAGTTTCTTAAAAAGAAGAAAAACAAAGAAAGTCAACCTAGGGCTGAACAATAAATTGAGTGATAGTAACTATTCCTCCACGAAAATAAATTTCGGCTCGGAGGCTTTTAAAAAATATTTTGCCAATACATCCTGGCTCTTTGCCGAGAAAATTATACGCCTGGTTCTCGGCTTTGTTATCGGTATCTACATGATCAGATTTCTTGGTCCGGAACGATTCGGTACACTAAGTTATGCTATAAGTTTTGTGGGTCTTTTCTCTGCTTTGGGGACACTCGGATTGGATAGTATTGCAAGCAGAGAATTGGTAAAAACTCCGGAAAGAAAAAACGAGATTTTGGGTTCGGTATTTGGTTTGAGAATATTAGGCGCTATCGTGGCAATTTTTTTTACCGTTGTATCTGCTTACTTCAGTGGAGATACATCCGAAACAATGCTCATGATTTTGATTATTGCAGTTTCAATGATATTTCAATCATTCGCAGTTATCGAATATTATTTTCAATCTCAGGTTAAAGCGCGTTATTCAGTCCTTGTGCAGATCTCTACACTACTAATTTCAGGTGCTTTTAAGATACTGTTAATGGTGCTGAATGCTCACTTAGTCTGGTTCGCATGTATTCAGCTACTGGAGAGTATTGTATTGGCAGTAGGTTTTATTTCTGTCTATCGAAAACAGGGCTTTACCCTTGTTAAGTGGAAGTATAATAAAACACTGGCGGTCGGATTACTCAAAGACTCATGGCCTCTGATTCTTTCAGGTGTTGTGATTGCAATTTATATGAAAGTTGACCTGGTAATAATTAAAAAAATGCTTGATGAAACTCAAACAGGCTTATATGCTGCGGCAGTGCGGCTTTGTGAAACCTGGTATTTTATACCAATGGCATTTACTGCATCATTGTATCCGGCAATAATAAAAGCACGACAAATGAGCGAAGAAGTATATTTCAGCCGTCTGCAAAAATTATATGATATACTCGCCTGGATTGCCATTTCAATTGCCCTGCCGGTTACATTATTTTCCGGACCGATTACCCGGATTCTTCTTGGTGAAGAATATGCGGCCGCATCAACAGTCCTTACAATTTATATTTGGGCCGCCGTTCCAACATTTTTAGGAGTAGCCAGCAGTCAATACCTGATTACAGAAAATCTCACACGACTTTCTTTCTACCGCACATTAGCGGGTATGATAGTTAATGTGATTTTGAATCTTATATTTATTCCTATCTGGGGAATTAATGGCTCTGCATTTGCAACGCTAATATCATTTTCAATTGCCACCCTCGCTATTGCAACATCCCGCAAAACCTTTCATCAACTCGGCATGTTCTTGCGTGCTGTTTTTTTTGTGGATTTATGGTTATTTATTAGAAATAAGATTGCACATAAAGGAATTCCGGATAAATGATATATTCTTTAAAACAATTTGTGTGGAAAATATTAAATTTCCTTAAACTTGGTGGAATAGTTCAGCTTCTACTGTACAGTGCCCTTCTAGAGGATGGATGGTTTAAGAGCTTTCATTCAAAAAAGTCTATCAACAAGAATGGAGAGCCGATCCCATGGTATGCATACGCCTTCACGAAATTTCTCGAGAATCGACTGAGTAAAGAAATGGTGGTTTTTGAATATGGTGCCGGTAATTCAACATTATGGTTCAGCAAACGCGTTGGAAAAATTTATTCTGTTGAACACGATATTAGATGGTATAATGCTTTATTATCTCAGGTTCCGGAAAATGTAACTTTACTTTGCAAACAGAACGACAATTCATTTGAATATTCTCACGCTGTTAAAAATATTGACAGCCTTTTTGATATTTGCATCATTGACGGGATGGAAAGAATTGAAGCAACGAAAGCGGCTATCGGAAAGTTAAAAGATACTGGCGTTATCATTTTCGACAATTCTCAACTTGAAGAGTATGATAGCGCCTTCAGCATTCTTAAAGAGAGCGGGTTCAAGCGACTGGATTTTACCTCAATGTTGCCAATTGTTAGTTACAACAACACAACATCTGTTTTTTACAGAACAAATAACTGCCTTTCGATTTAATGCAATACATTATGAAAAACCGGATCATTTTTACTTTCATTCAGCATCTTAAAAACTCGTCCTTAAATAGAATGAAAAATAATTCATATTCACAGGAAGGAGAAGATTTAATATTATTAAAACACTTTGATGGGAAAAATGATGGTTTCTATGTAGATGTTGGGGCATTTCACCCGGTCCGATTTTCCAATACATATCTTTTTTATAAATTCGGTTGGAGGGGTATTAATATTGAACCACGACCGGGAAGTAAATCACTTTTTAACAAATTACGGCCTCGTGATATCAATCTGGAGTTTCCCATATCAAAAACCCCGAGAACATTGCATTATTACATGTTTAATGAACCAGCATTGAATGGATTCAGAGAAGATATTTCAAGTGAAAGGGCTGAACTAAAAAATTATCAAATTATAAATAGATTAGATATCAGCACGAAAACATTAGAGGCAATTCTCGATGAATTTCTTCCAAAAAGAAAAACTATTGACTTTCTGACAATAGATGTTGAGGGAATGGATCTGGAAGTACTGGAATCGAATAATTGGGATAAATACAAACCAAGCATTATTCTGGTCGAAGATATCGGACTTAATCTTTCATCGCTGAATGATTCACATATTTTTCTCTTTCTGAATAGATTAGGATACCGTCTTTTTGCAAAAACAATCAGCACTGCGTTTTATGTGTTAAAAGAAGAGTAATTACATTTAAAGGACAACAAATTTCTTAAGATCGTTGTGAATTAATGCATGATTGATTTCAATTGTAAATTATAATGCTTTCTCTTTCTGGAAATAGTTTAATTATTACTGATTGTTTATTTTCGTTGTAAAAAATTTATCGCTTTGAACTCATTACAAAAAATATATCGCTTTTTCTTGCTTCTTTTCACAGAACCAAATTTGCTCTCGGCATGGGTAGTAGCTCGTAAAGAAAGCTATTTAGCCGATATGGGTTGGTTTGAGTCCTATAAATTTAAAAAACCGTTGGACTCCAAAGGAAACCTTATACCGTGGATAACATATCCTTTTTACGAATTTATAAAAGAGAGGCTGGGGAAAGAAATGGAGGTTTTCGAATTTGGAAGCGGTTATTCAACCCTTTATTATGCTAATTTGGTTAAAAGTATAATATCTGTTGAGCATGATAAAAATTGGTATCAGTATCTGCATAATCAACTGCCCGGAAATGCTAAGGTTTTACTTTGTCCATTAGAGGAGAAAGAGAAATACTTTTTATCTGCTGAGACACAGAATAAAAAATTTCATTTAATTTTCGTTGACGGAGAATTTCGTGACGAATGTGTTACTCATTCTCTTAACGCATTACACGAGACCGGTGTACTTATTCTTGATGATACTGAAAGACCTGAATATCTAACCGCAAGGAATTTTTTAAAGAATAATGGCTTCAGAGAAATTCAATTCTGGGGTATAGCCCCGGGATTATTTTATCGAAGGGCTACATCAGTTTTTTATCGCAATAATAATTGTCTTAAAATTTAATGCCTGCACCAATTGCATTATTCGTTTACAAGCGACTTAAGCATACCAAACTTACTGTTGAGTCATTGTTAAAGAACAACGAAGCTTCATCGAGTGAGCTGTATGTTTTTGCCGATGGTCCGCGTTCTGAAAACGATTACGGTGCAGTAGCCGAAGTAAGAGAGTATGTTAAGAACATCAGTGGATTCAGCAAAATTCACCTCAATTTTAAAGAGAGAAATGCCGGTCTTGCTAATTCTGTCATTGCCGGTGTAACTGAGGTACTTAATAATCACGAGAGTGTAATTGTCGTTGAGGATGATTTATTGCTTTCTGAATATTTTCTTAATTATATGAATTCTGCGCTTGAATTGTACCGGGATGATGAGCGTGTAATCAGCATTCATGGCTATGTTTACCCTCTTATGAGAACTATGCCTGAAACATTTTTCCTCAGAGGCGCAGACTGCTGGGGCTGGGCAACCTGGCGACGCGGATGGAATTTATTTAATCCCGATTCCCGATTTTTACTTTCTGAGTTAAGGCGTTTGAATTTAACCGAAGATTTTAATTTTCATGGTAATGGGGTACATTTGAAAATGCTTAAAAAGCAGATATCGGGGAAAATTGACTCCTGGGCAATCCGATGGCATGCCTCTGCCTACATTAATAATAAACTTACACTCTATCCCGGTAATTCACTTGTTTACAATACCGGAAATGATGGATTGGGCACTCATACTGAATCAACCCAAAATTACGATACCGAATTACTAACGAGACCGGTAAAGTTAGGTGGAATTGATGTCGAAGAAAATAAAATTGCTTATGCCGCTTTTGAGGAATATTTTAAGAAGATTAAACCCTCTGTTTTACAACAGGTATTTAAATCAATAAAAAAACATATTGGCATAAAATGAAAGTGACTTATTCGGAAACTCCTTATAAACCGATTGCCTGTTCATTTTACGATATTATTGAAACTGCCGCAGTAAAAAAGTCGGACATTAACATAACCTATTTAAACAACGGGGAAATAACAGAACGAGTTAATGTTCAAATAACTTCCATTAATTCCAAGAATAAAGCAGAGTATATTACTCTCTCCGATAACACAGAAGTACGCCTCGATAAAATATTGACAATTAATGGCGTTGTGCTCCGGAATAACTGTTGAGTAAAGCAGTAAAATTTTGTTAAGTACCTTTTTTAATCACAACGATGCGTCTGCTATAAAATCATTCTCCGGGATAAAATTCCCTGTAAGTTGTTTCTTTCTAGTAATTTAGGTAACTTTAAGTTTAATTAATTTTTTAAGAATGAGAGCGATAATACCTGTTGCAGGAATAGGCAGCAGACTTAAACCACATACGCACACAATACCGAAGGTTCTTCTGAATGTCGGCGGTAAGCCTATTCTCGGACATATAGTAGAAAAACTTCAAAATGAAGGTATAAACAAGGCTACCTTTGTTTATGGGCACCTGGGTGAAAAAGTGCAGGAGTATATTACTACTTTTCATCCACTGCTCCATGCTGACTTCGTTGAACAAAAATCTCCTGAAGGATTGGGACATGCTATTTACACCGCCATTCCCACTTTTGATGAAGAGGAGATTTTCATCATTCTTGGCGACACCATTTTTGATGTTGAACTGAAATCTGTTTTTCACAATAAAATTTCATCCCTCGGTGTTAAGGAAGTGGCTGATCCAAGCCGTTTTGGTGTAGCGATAACAGAAAATGGTACAATAAAAAAGCTCATCGAAAAGCCGAAAGAGCCAATTTCAAACCTGGCACTGGTAGGACTGTATTACATTTCAAACAGAAAATTACTTACCGAGTGCCTGAACGAATTGGTTAATAAAAACATTCGGACCCGTGGAGAACTTCAATTGACCGATGCTCTACAGCTTATGATTGACAAGGGAGAACTATTTCAGACTTTTCCCGTTGAAGGATGGTACGATTGTGGTAAACCTGAAACTCTTCTCAGTACAAATCAGTTTTTACTTCATCAAAGCGGTACCTACTCCCCCCGTGAAAATGTTATTATTCACCCTCCGGTACATATTGCAAATAGTGCAGTGGTAAAAGACTCTGTTATCGGGCCCTATACAACTATTGGTGAAAACGCAGTAGTTATAGAATCCTTAATAAAAAATTCTATTATAGGTGAAAATTCAGAAATTAAATGTTCAATGCTCAATGATTCCATTATAGGAAATAACAGTCTCATCAGCGGGTCCTACAAACGACTCAATTCAGGTGACTCTACAGAAATTGAATTTTATTAATAAACAAGTAATAACAAGGAAAGAAAAATGTCATTTGTCTTCACATCAGAATCAGTCTCCGAAGGGCACCCCGATAAAGTTTGCGATGCCATTTCTGATGGAGTACTGGATGCAATTTACGCTCAGGATCCCAATGCAAGAGTAGCTTGCGAAACATTTGTTACAACCGGTCTCGTTGTTATTGGCGGGGAAATAAGTGTTAAAGAAGGTGTTCAGGTTGACTATCAGAAAGTGGTCCGGGATACCATAAAAAATATTGGTTACACTAAAGCCGAATATAAATTCGATGCTGACTCCTGTGGTGTTATAAATGTAATTCACCGGCAATCTGCCGATATTGCTATGGGTGTTGATACAGGAGGTGCTGGCGACCAAGGTATAATGTTTGGTTACGCCTGTGATCAGACTCCCGAACTAATGCCAATGCCTATTGTTTTTTCTCATAAATTAGTAAAGAAATTAGCAGATATCCGCAAGAAAAATAATAAACTTATGCCCTATCTGCGTCCCGATGCAAAATCGCAGGTTACTGTTGAGTATGATAATGATAAAAAACCGGTCAGAGTGGATGCAGTGGTTATCTCAACTCAGCACGATGGTGATGTTTCTCAAAAGAGGATTAAAGCTGATGTGATAGAACATGTTATCAAATCAGTTATTCCCGAGTCACTGCTTGATAAAAAAACTAAATATTTCGTCAATCCAACGGGGCGTTTCGAAATCGGTGGACCGCACGGAGACAGTGGGCTTACCGGAAGAAAAATTATTGTTGATACTTACGGTGGATGGGCTCCACACGGTGGAGGGGCATTCTCCGGAAAAGATCCTTCAAAAGTTGACCGCAGTGCTACTTATGCCGCACGCCATATTGCGAAAAATGTGGTTAAAGCAAAACTTGCTAAGGAGTGTCTCGTTCAGGTTGCTTATGCTATAGGCGTTGCCCAGCCTGTTTCAATTTTTGTTGATACGAAAGGAACCGGTGTTATGCCCGATAAAGAGCTTGCCGCAATTATTCATAAAGAAGTTGATCTCACTCCGGCAGGTATTATCAACAGGTTACAGTTACGCAGACCAATTTATCAGAAAACATCTGCTTATGGTCATTTCGGAAGAAACGACAACGATTTCACATGGGAACAATTTGACCTCGTTCCATTGTTCACTAAATATGCTTAAGATTATATAACTATCAGGAAAGAAAATAATGAGTCAAGCTATGTCAGAAACACAAATAACAAAACTGCCTTATAAAGTGAAGGATATCAGCCTCGCTGAATGGGGAAGAAAAGAAATAAAACTTGCTGAAGCCGAAATGCCGGGCCTTATGGCTCTGCGCGAGGAATACGGAAAGCTGAAGCCCTTGAAAGGTGCGCGTATAGCCGGATGCCTGCACATGACAATTCAGACTGCTGTGCTGATTGAAACACTTGTTGAACTTGGCGCCGAAGTTCAGTGGTCATCCTGCAACATTTTCTCAACTCAGGATCATGCCGCCGCCGCGATTGCTGCTGCCGGTATTCCTGTTTATGCTTGGAAAGGAATGTCTCTCGAGGAATACGATTGGTGCATTGAACAGACTTTGTTTTTCGGTGAAGATAATAAACCGCTGAATATGATTCTTGATGACGGTGGTGATCTTACCAATATTGTTCTGGATAAATATCCCGAACTCGTTTCAAATATTCGCGGTATTTCTGAAGAGACGACTACCGGAGTTCATCGCCTTTACGAAAGAATGAAAAACGGTACTCTTCCTGTACCGGCTTTTAATGTTAACGATTCTGTTACAAAATCCAAATTCGATAACAAGTATGGCTGTCGGGAATCACTTGTTGATGCTCTCCGCAGAGCTACAGACTTAATGATGGCAGGTAAAGTTGCTGTTGTTGCCGGCTATGGCGATGTTGGAAAAGGCTCTGCACAGTCCCTGCGTAGTGCCGGTGTTCGTGTCATAGTTACTGAAATAGACCCAATATGTGCCCTCCAGGCGGCAATGGAAGGATTTGAAGTAATGCCCCTCGCAAAAGCCATCCCTGAGTGTGACATAATAGTTACTGCAACCGGTAACTGCGATATTGTCAGCGCCGAGCACTTTAAACTTATGCGCCATAACGCAGTAGTATGTAACATCGGCCACTTCGATAATGAAATTGATATGGCATGGCTCAATGAAAATTATGGGAATACCCGTGAAACAATCAAGCCACAGGTCGATAAATATACCATCGATGGTAAAGATATCATCGTCCTTGCTGAAGGGCGACTGGTAAATCTTGGCTGTGCAATGGGTCACCCCTCATTCGTTATGTCCACTTCATTTACAAATCAGGTTCTCGCACAAATTGAGTTATGGACCAATCCCGGAAAATATGAGAATCAGGTGTATGTTCTGCCAAAAATTCTCGATGAAAAAGTTGCAAGACTTCACCTCGAAAAACTCGGTGTAGAGCTGGAAGTACTCTCCGAAAAACAGGCAAAATATATCGGGGTTGATGTTTCCGGACCTTATAAACCGGACTACTATCGTTATTAATTTTTCCCTAATAGCACCTGAAGGCTGCCGGTGGGGCAGCCTTTTTTATTTAATGCCCTGCTTTATTTTTAGCCCGCAGTAATTGGTTCACTTGAAATTTTGGTGGCAGTCAGGCATAAAGGTTAAAGAGGCGAAAGAAGAACATATTTTTATTGTTGATACCTCTGCTTCGGTAGAAAAGAGCCTTAATCTTTGCGTTAAAGTTTTCTACCGCAGCATTGGATTCACCGTTA
>CAYTLQ010000170.1:0-16193 GCA_964438715.1 uncultured Ignavibacteriaceae bacterium | reverse complement strand
GAGAAATATAAAAATATCGTGATGCCGGCTTATAATAATAAAGATGTTAAAGACCTCGGAAAAATTGCGGATTACCTCCTGCAATTAAAGTGATTTATGTATTCTCTCCGGTAGAGAAATAGCAGTTTTGCTGTATCTGTAAAAGATATAGCGCAACCCGGTGAGATTTAATTTCTTATAATCGTAAAAAGTCTTTTATAAACAGATAGGGAAAATTTTATTACAAGATAACTATTTATATGAATAAGAAATTTTTCAGAGTTCTGGTACTTTTTTTTGTATTTACATTTTCCCTTTCAGGGCAATCCTACAAATTCGCATGGTTTACCGATACGCACATTGGCTCGCCGGATGCTGAAGAGGATTTACTTGCCTGTGTGGAAAGCGTTAATAAGCAGAAGGACATTGAGGTAATTTTTGTAACCGGCGATATTTCCGAAAAAGGCTCAGATAGCGAACTCACCAGAGCGAAAGAAATACTCGATCTGCTGAATATGCCCTATTTCATCATTCCCGGCAACCACGATACAAAGTGGAGTGAAAGTGCCTGTACAAAATTTAAAGAATTGTGGGGCAATGATAAATTTTATTTTGAGAAACAGGGTGTAGTGCATATAGGTGTTAATAGTGGTATTCCTTGGCGGGGCGGTGGCGGGCATATTTCTCCCGAGACACTTATGTGGCTTGATTCCGTTGCTTCAAAAGTAACACCGACTGCAAAAGTATTATTCTTCTCTCATCATCCTCTTGATGGAGATGTTGATAATTGGTTTAAAGCAACCAACATTCTCCGGAAATTAGATACAAAAATTCTTTTATACGGACATGGACACGCAAACCGATATTCATTACAAAATGGCTATCCGGCAGTAATGAGTCGCTCGACCTTACGGAAGGGAAAAGGATGGGGATTTACGATCGGAGAAGTAACGCCCGATTCTGTTTTTTTCTCAGAGTTCAGGCAAGATACTCTGTTAGGCAGATGGGCGGCTATAGGAATAGGAAATAAATTAGTTATCCCTCAGATAGATTCAGCAGAATTTCTTAACTATGGTTCGATTGTTAGATGGAAAAAAAATCTTAATACCGAAACATCTGTCTCACTGATTTCCTATGAAAACAAACTGTATCATGCCTCCACCGATGGGGTTATCACTTGTATTGATGATAAGGGTACCTTACTATGGACATATGAAACAGGCGGGACAATTTTCAGTAAACCGGTAATAGAAGACGGTATTCTTGCCGTTGCGACCTATCAGGGTGAACTGATGACTATAAAAGCAGAGACGGGGAGAGTTATTCAGAGCATAGGTACGGGAGAACGGATTACTTCACAGCTTACAGTATTTGAAACAACCTTCAGAGATGAAGATACGAAAGCAGTGCTATTTGGAACGGCTGATGGAAAAATAGTTGCCTATGATTTATATATGCTGGATTTAATCTGGCAAAACAAAATTGCAGGCAGAATGATTGAAACACAGCCGCTGGTGATAAAGGGAAGATTGATATTCGGTTCCTGGGATAATTATCTCTACTGTGTTGATGCACAATCAGGTTCATTAAATTGGAAATGGACCGAAAATAAGAATTTTTACTACTCTCCGGCGGCGTGTTTTCCTGCAGGTGATGAGTCGGCGGTGTATGTCTCGACACCCGACAAATTTGTTTCAAAGATTGATATTACTCTTGGTAAAACAGTTTGGCGAAAAAAGGATTTTGAGAGTTGGGAGTCGGTTTCGTTAAGTAAAGATGGTTCAAGGTTGTTCGTAAAAAGTGTGAATAATAAGTTTTTTATTGTAAACGCTAAAGATGGAAAAAAAGTAAAAGAGTTTAATCCCGGCTTCGGCTTATGTACCGTTCCATCTGTTCCACTCGAGTCAGGAAATTCTGTGTTCTTCGGAGTAAAAAAGGGAATTGTATATGAAATTCAGAATGGTGAAACTGCACGACCGCTCTTTTTTATGGGTACTTCGCGTGTGTTAAATGTTGTAGAAGTAAATAAAAATTTATTTGCTGTTACTAACATGGATGGAACAATAATAGCATTTTCGCCGGGTTCATAATGCACAGATTTAAGGGGCTTTTATTCGATATTGACGGAACGCTTACCTCAACAAACGAGCTTATCTTTGCTTCGTTTAATCATATCACCGGTAAACACATGAACAAAATTATGACCCCTGAAGAAATTATAATGCTTTTCGGGCCTACAGAGGATAAAATTATAGAAGACTGGTTTGGTGATGAGCATGAAAAGGTGAAAAAAGATTATTACGATTTTTACCGGGAAAATCATAACATGGCGGCACTATATCCGGGAATGTATGATTTGTTAAAATTAGTTTCTGATGCTGGATTTCGTTTAGGAACATTTACCGGAAAAGGGAGAAAAGCAGCATTAATTACCTTAGAGCAGTGTGGTATTAAGGATTTTTTTGAAATAATCATTTCCGGTGATGATGTCGTAAAACACAAACCGGATTCTGAAGGAATAAGAAAATTTATAGAATTTACAGGATTACAACACGAGGATGTTCTCATGATAGGTGATGCACCTGCAGATATAATCTCTGCACGAGGTTGCGGTGTGCAGGTTGCTTCGGTACTATGGGACTCTTATGCCGCAGAAAAAGTTATTTCTTTACAACCTGATTATATTTTTCATTCGGTTGCGGAGCTACAAAAATTTTTACTGCTGCCCCAGAAGGAATTTGCACCGGTAAATAATTAATCGGAAATAAACTTTGCTTTTTCTTCTTTGGTTGGAATACGACATTCCTCTCTCTTGCCAAAAAACCTGTATCGGTTCTTTGCAATTATATTATAAATAATATCCCGCAAAAAAGCCGGAATAATATAAAATACAGTAAGAAGAGAATATACTCCGCCAAGTTTTCCTGCTATCATTAATGCCGCAGTAGATTTTGTGTAATAGGCTCCATTATAAATCACAATAAATGTATCAAAGGCGTCTGTGGGTAACTTATTAATTTTCAGGAATTCCTGTCCGAAGTGTGACTGCAAAGAGGCAAAGCGAAGAATATCTTTCTTATCGGCATTAAGCAGAACATTCACCCAAAAATTGCAAAAGTTACACACACCATCAAATAAAACAATCATCGTATCGGTTTGCATTATTATCTTTATTATTACGAAACAGCTTCTGTACAGAATTACTTTGTAATGGTCATTTTTACAAGCTCAATCCGAACATTAGTTGCCCGAACTATAAAAAAATTATATTTATCGTATTGAACGGTTTCATTTTGTAATGGAATCTTTCCCGATACGGCAATAATTAATCCGGCAATGGTTTCATAATCTTCTTTAGGAAGAGAAAGACCGAACTGCTCGTTAATGTGGTCAATTTCAATTTTTCCACTGATGATAAAAGTGGTGTCATTGATTTTGCGGCAGATATCTTCCTCTGTGTCATATTCATCTTTAATTTCACCGAATAATTCCTCAACAATATCCTCGCGGGTTATTATTCCGGCGGTGCCTCCAAATTCATCTACAACAACGGCAAATGAATATCGCTCTTGTATGAAATCACTAAGCATCTCAAGACTATTTCGAGATTCCGGTACAAAAATAACAGGGCGTATAATATCCTGAAGAGAAGATGGTGAGTTAAACAAATCCGGTGCATGGATAACGCCTTTTATATTATCAAGGTTATCCTCAAAAACAGGTATTTTGGAAAATCCGGACTCAATAAAGATTGAAAGTACCTCATCAATAGAAGCACTTATCTCAACACCGGTTACTTCAGTACGGGGTCTCATAACTTCACTGACACTTTGTTCCCGTAAATTGAGCACCTTAGTGATAATTCGGCTGTCGGACTTATTCACCGTTCCGGCTTCTTCGCTCTCCTCAACAATTTCCTCTATATCTTCCCTTTCAAAAATATTCATCAACTTCTGACTACGAATTGCTGTTGTGCCTGTTATACGATTTGATATAGTACCGGCAATTCGTACAATCGGGGATAAAATGATACTAAAAAACCGAAGAGGAATTGCGGTATAAAGCGCGAGTGAATCGGGATTCTGTCCGGCAATGTATTTCGGTATGAGTTCGCTGAATAATATGATTATTAATGAAGAGATTATTAAAATACTTATGAAATCCCACTGATAGTAATGAAGGAAAAAGTAGCTGACAATGACAGGTATAATAAGTTTCGCTACCGAACTACCAATATACACAGTTGAAAAGAACGCAGAGGGATCATTAAGAATTTTTAATGCAGTTTGGGCGGAGAGAGTATCATTCCGTGCTTTCAGTTCCAGTTTCAACCTGTTTGCTTTTGTAAACGCACTTTCGCACCCGGCAAAGAATGCGCCGAGTAAAACGAAAATCAGTAATAAAGCGCCCTCACTCATGGGTTAAAAAACCCTCTCAATTGGAACATCCACAATACGATAAGGAATATTATTTCCATTGACGGAAACTTCAATATGTAAACCGGCATTTTTATCCGGATTAATATCTTTAAAATAAAATCCCTCTTTTGTTGATAGAGTGAGCTTTACGCAATATATGCTCTCTTCATCTTTGAATCCTTGTACAATCTCCGAATTGATGGTAAGAGGAACGGTAATAGTTTCCTGTATAAATGTAACCGAATGTATATTAGCTTTTACTTCGGGTTCAATTTCGGGACAGCTTACAAAAATTTCTGCAGTACAATAATATTTGGGTTCGCCGCCGGGCATTAAATTTAACCAGATATAAGCTCTTTCAGCTTTTATACTATACGCCGGCCGTGGCGGGTGAGCAGTTTCGTTATTTTCAGATTTTTCAGAAATATTTTTGTGGCACTCATTACTGCAACAAGAGCTCAATAAAACACTCACTATAAGTACTACAGTTAGATCAGAGTAGAATGGATTCTGAGAAATTCTCTTCATAGTAACTTAATGAACGAAATTATCCCGGAAAAACCCGATAGAGAATTACTATTAACGCTGCGATATAAAGCAGTGAGTTGATAATCATCGCTAAATCAGTAACCATAATTTCGGTTGTATTCTCCCCCTGATCGTGAAGATATACCAGAAACATATACCGGAATATTCCGAATACCACAAACGGTGTTGTGAAAATAAGATTTTCGGTGTGAAATGTTGATATTGTACGCGTGGCGGTGGTGTAAAGAGCATAACAAATAATAACTGCGGCGGCTGTAACGGTAGCCATCTGATCAAGAAATCCGGTATTATAATTTTGTAATACTTTTCGTGTAATACCGCCGGGCGCTGCAGCAGTAAGTACAAGTTCTGAACGGCGCTTCATAACTGCAAGGAATAAAGATATAAACATTGTTGTAAGAATCAGCCAACTGGAAATTTCCACATGCAGAATAAATGCACCTGATATTACGCGCAACATAAAGCCACCGGCAATACAAAAAATATCCATCAGGACGATATGCTTAAAGTAAAAGGTATAAGCAATATTAAGAAGAAAATAAAAAAAAGCCGAGAAAATGAATCCCGTTGAGGTGCCTTTTAATGATATTATTGTTAGTAAAAGCAAAAAGCCAAGAATGCTGTATGCTTGTGTAACAGAAATTTTTCCTGAAGCGATAGGCCGGAATTTTTTCTTCGGATGAGCCGCATCTGCTTCCCGATCGGCAATATCATTAAGAATATATACCGAACTGGAGAGCAAACAGAAAATAAAAAAACCGC
This sequence comes from uncultured Ignavibacteriaceae bacterium, assembly GCA_964438715.1. GTDB lineage: Bacteria > Bacteroidota > Ignavibacteria > Ignavibacteriales > Ignavibacteriaceae > CAYTLQ01. The sequence goes on along the minus strand of CAYTLQ010000170.1, from coordinate 10,485 downwards.
GGAGAGAAAGTAGAAAATAATCGCTATGGAATAAGTGTTTTGAGAAAACAAGAGGAACAAGAACAAACACATTTTTTATCCATTGTGGAACTCGCAGAAGGCGAAAAACACTGCCCGGCATCAGAAAACCACATTCTCCTCATAAGTGCCAAAAACCTCTTTCAACTCACCAACCATCTCGCCAAGAGTAACATAATTTCTTGCGGCATCAATTAAAACCGGCATAATGTTATTACCATTAACAGCGGCTTCTTTAATGCGTGCAAGTGATTGTTCAACATCTGCAGAACTGCGGTTATTTTTTAACTCAGCTAATCGTTTGCGTTGCAGTTTTTCTACTTCCGGACTAATCGTAAGAATAGGTATTTCTATCTTTTCTTCCGGTTCAATAAACTCGTTAATCCCGACGATGATTTTCTCCTTTTTGTCAACTTCAAGCTGATAACGATAAGCTGCATCAGCAATTTGTTTTTGGAAATACCCTGCTTCAATTGCATTTATTACTCCACCGAGTGAATCGATTTCCCGGAAGATTTCATTTGCCTGTTCTTCCATTTTCATTGTAAGCGATTCGATATAGTAACTTCCGGCAAGAGGATCCACTGTATTAGCAACTCCGGTTTCGTATGCAATTAATTGCTGTGTTCTGAGGGCTATTTTTACAGCCTTCTCACTCGGCAATGCGAGAGTCTCATCCATAGAATTGGTATGAAGCGACTGTGTACCACCCAAAACAGCCGCTAAAGCCTGAAACGCGGTTCGCACGATGTTATTCTCAGGTTGTTGTGCTGTAAGAGTACATCCGGCGGTTTGTGTGTGGAAGCGCAGCCACCACGAACGGGGATTTTTTGCTCCGTAACGATCTTTCATTCGTTTAGCGTATATTTTTCTTGCCGCCCTGAATTTTGCAATTTCTTCAAAGAAGTCAAGGTGTGAATTAAAGAAGAAAGAAATCCGGGGAGCAAAATCGTCAATATTCATACCGCGCTCCAGACATGCTTCAATATATGCAAAGCCATCAGCGAGTGTATAAGCCAGTTCCTGAACAGATGTAGAACCGGCTTCGCGAATATGATAGCCACTTACTGAAACGGGGTTCCATTGTGGTACTTCTCTCGTACAGTACTCAATCATATCAACTATAATACGCATTGAAGGATGAGGAGGGTAGATGTATTCTTTTTGCGCAATATATTCTTTAAGAATATCGTTTTGTAATGTACCCCGGAGTTTTTTGAAATCGACACCGTTTTTCTGAGCCACTGCAAGATAGAAAGCAAAAATCATTGCGGCGGGAGAATTAATAGTCATTGAAGTTGAAACTTCGGCAAGTGGAATTTTATCAAACAGAATTTCCATATCCTGAAGAGAGGAGACAGAAACGCCGCAGATACCTACTTCACCGGTGCTGAGTTCGGCATCAGCATCCCATCCCATAAGTGTCGGGAGATCAAAAGCCACAGAGAGACCAGTCTGGCCGTTCTTTAACAGGTAATGAAACCGTTGATTTGTATCTTCAGGCGATCCGAAGCCTGCAAATTGGCGCATTGTCCAGGTTTTGCCGCGATATCCATTTGGGTGTATTCCGCGTGTGAACGGAAAGTTACCGGGAAAATTTATTTCCTTAGTGAAATCTATTCCGCTAATATCATCAGGTGTATATAAAACCTTTACCGGTTCCCCGCTTACTGTGGTATATTTTGCTGGTTGTTCCGGGGAACGCGACAGTTTTATTTCAAATTCTTCTTTCGCTTTCAGATACTCCGTATCAGGCATTTTAACCTCTCAATTTAATGTTGCGGGAAAAATGTTATTATGTTCTTCCAAATCTCTTGTCAAATTCATCCAGCCCGATTTTAATAACAACCGGGCGGCCATGCGGACATACATAAGGCATGGAGGTAGCAAATAACTGATCAATTAAAATTCTCATCTCAGCTTCGGAAAGTTTATCACCCGCTTTAATTGCTGTTTTGCATGAATACGATTTTGCCATATTATCCCGGGCGTCACTTATTTTCTTTTCTCGCTCGTTGAGAATAAACTCATTTATCATCTCAAGTAGAACAGCTTCTTCGTCTCCCTGCCGTAAATCCTGAGGAACACCCTCAATAATTATAGTGTCTTTTCCGAAGAATTTTAATTCAAAACCTAATTTAACCAATAGATCATAATTTTCCTGAATGAGCAATAGTACACCCGGATTGACCTGAATGGTTTTAGGAAACAAAAGAGGCTGAGAAAACGGGAGGTTTGCTTCAAACAGGCGGAGAGCTTTTTCATACAATATCCGCTCGTGCGCAACATGTTGGTCTATTATCATTAGCCCGGATTTTATTTGCGAGAGAATATATTTATTGTGCAACTGAATAATAAAAGATGCACTATCGTCACTGTGTTCGGCATTGCGTATCTGTGGTTGCGGCGCCGATGGCTCGGGATTTTCAAATGGATGAGGGGCATCTTCGGGAATTTCAGTACGGTTGGTTACGGAGTGTAAACTGCTGAACACAGCCTCTATTTGTTCGTTAGTTATTCTGGGCTGTATAGGTTCTTTTTTCCGTTCAGGTTGAGCAAATACCGGTCTGTCAGAAAAATCGAAACGATGTGAGGCAACCGACGGATTAAATTTCATTCTTTCACCGCTTCCGGTATCGGGGGCTGAAGTAAAAGACATGTTGGGCACCAGATCGAATTGACCAAGTCCCTTTTTTACAACGGACAAAACGAAAGTATAAACATCCTTTTCATTTTCAAAACGCACCTCCAGCTTGGAAGGGTGTACATTTACATCGGTATGCGCCGGGTCAATTGTTAAAAATAACAGAAAAAAGGGATATTCGCCTTTTACCAGAACTGTTTCGTACGCTGTGAATACTGCATGATTTATCTGCCGGTTTTGAACATATCGATTGTTCAGATAAATGAACTGATCCCCTTTACTTTTTTTCAACAACGAAGGTTTTCCGATGAATCCGCGTAATGTTATATATCCGGTTTCTTCTTTAATTGGTATGAGAGAGTTAAAAAGAGTTTCGCCGAAGACCTGAATTATCCTCTCATTCTCATTAGCCGCAGGATATTTAAGTGATTCGCTGTCATCAATAAAAAGCCGGAATGCTATATCGGGATAACTGAGAGCAATACGGTTGAATGTGTCAATGCAATGTTTTAACTCGGTTGTGTCGGTCTTTAAAAAATTTCGTCGGGCAGGAGTGTTGTAAAAAAGATTGCGCACAATTACCGTTGTACCTTCGGGGAATGAGCCTTTTTCTAATTCAAAAACGCCGCCTTCTTCAACCCGCAGGCGTGTGCCTATTTCCTCGCCATGTTGTTTTGAGCGAATTTCAAACTGGCTTACCGCTGAAATTGAACTTAACGCTTCACCGCGAAATCCTAATGTTTTGATGGCATCCAAATCTTCTGGAGTACTGATTTTACTGGTAGCATGTTTTTGCACACAGAGTATCATATCATCTTCGGACATACCCTTACCATCATCAGTTACCTGAATAAGTGTTTTTCCTGCGCGTTTGAGATACACTTCAACATTTTTTGCTTGCGCATCAATTGAATTTTCAAGTAACTCTTTTAGTGCAGACTCTGGCCTTTGGACAACTTCGCCGGCGGCAATTTTATTTGCAAGGCTTTCAGGCAGTATTTTAATAATTCCCATATATCAACCCGATGCCAGATTTTTTTGATAATATTTTATGGTAAATTGTTCGCGTTGATCTTCTGCAGTTATTTGCCAATTATCATTGTTGAAAGGCGGAAAGTAAATATCGCCTTCAGCATCGAAATGCATAAATGAAAGAATCATTTCATCAGCAATATCAATAGCCTGGCGGTAGATTTCACCACCTCCGATAATAAATACTTTTTCAAACGGTAGCTGTGTACAATATTGAATTGCATCATCAAGTGAAGCAGCTATTTTTACATCATCGTGTTCATAACTGAAAGAACGGTTGCGTGTTATAACAATATTTATACGGTTTTTTAATGGTTTACCAAGTTCTTCAAAAGTTTTTCTTCCCATAATTATAGGGAAACCGGTTGTAGTAGCTTTAAAGTGTGCAAATTCTTCTTTAACATTCCAGGGTAAGCCACCTTTTTTACTTCCGATTATTCCGTTAGAAGCTATTGCGGAAATAATTATTTTTTTCAAACTGCCACTTCAAATTTAATTTTAGGGTGCGACTTATAGCCAATAAGTTCAAAATCATCAAAGGTTAGCTCATCTATCGGTTTCCGGGCAATAACAAGTTTCGGAAGCTCTAATGGTTCCCGTTTTAATTGTTCAAGGAGTCCTTCTCTGTGGTCGTACTTTTCGGTAGGGCTTCCCTTATCAGCAACATAAATATGCGCATCAATAATAGTGTGTGAGAAGTATCCGGGTTCCAGACCGGTCTCCTGTGCTATTATTTGTGTTAATATAGAATAAGCCGCGAGGTTAAATGGAATACCAAGTGCAATATCCCCGGAGCGTTGAGTCAGGTGGCAGTTTAGTTTACCATTGCTTACATTAAAGGCATAAGTATAATGGCATGGTGGTAATTTACTGGTAATTGCATTTCCGGGTTCCCAGGCAGTAACTACGAGCCTTCTGCTGTAGGGTTTCCTTTTTATTTCATCAATAACATAACGAATCTGATCAATTTCTTTTACCTCCCATTCACCCTTAGCATTTTTCTGAGCGCTTGGAAATTTTCTCCAATAATACCCGTAAGCAGTTTCAAGATTTCCGTCCTCATCCGCCCAGGCATCCCATATTTTCGTATGCTTTCGCAGATTTCTGATGTGATTTTCACCGCTGAGATACCACAATACTTCGTGAAGAAGAGATTTCCACTCCATTTTCTTTGTGGTAAGGAGAGGAAAGCCCTTCGAAAGGTCAACGCGGTAGTGAGCAGAATAATACGAAATGGTATCAACACCGGTACGGCTCTGCTTTCGGATGCCCTGTTCGAGGACAAGTTTTACTAAATCGAGGTATTCTCTCATTATTTCGCTATTTTGTAAGATATGAATAACACAAAATATAAATTTACTCATAATCGGGTAAAAATTACAGGCGGAAATTCTAGTGGCATTAGGGTGAGGGAAATATGGTGAATCTTGTAAAATTTATGAAAAAAGTTGAGCGAATGGATATTCACGGAGAGTTTATTTGTTCACCAATGATCCTTATTGGTTATTTTGGTTAAGTAAATGTCCATTTTTCTCGTGAATTATAGTTGCCGGTAAAACTACATCATCGCTTTTCCTTAGTCTTGATAAAAGAGTTTCGTCAAGCATTTTGATTCCTCCAATAAATTTAATCTTTAATCCGAAACCCCAAACAGCAGAAATTCTATCATTACAAATTAGATCATGAATATTTTGTTTAAGTAGTACCCTCTTTAATTAATTTCATAATTACCCTCTCTCTCAAAAGTGGTGGACTAATAAATCTAACGCCCTTTATTATATTTCAATTAGAGTTTATAATTACTTATGTTCTTATAAAAGGTGATAAAGAATTTTATGTAATTTTATTCTACCGATAATAAGATTTTTTTCTTGATTGTATTTAGATTGTAGTTATGCGATTACACTAATTAATTTGACTTTAAATACTATGCCCTCTTTGTTATTAAATACCAACACTGCCACATACAATGAACTAATTGCCAATGGACGAACATATATTGTCCCTTTGTATCAGAGGGATTACTCATGGGAGAGAGAATATTGGGAAGATTTATGGATGGATATTGTAGAGTTACCAAAAGAAAAGTATCACTACATGGGCTATTTGGTATTTCAGGAGGATAGTACCAGAATAAAAACTTCTTATATAATTGACGGTCAACAGCGATTAGCAACTCTGAGTGTATTGTGTTTATCAGCAGTCCGATTGTTAAAGGATTGGGTTAATGAAGGCATAGATAAAAACGATAATGAAACTCGTCTGGAAAAACTTACAGAAAAATTTCTAGGTAATTTTTCTACTTCGAAACTTACCATCACACCTAAATTAGTACTCAATAAGAACAATGATGACTTCTATAAAAGTTATTTGTTAAACCATCGAAAACCTCCGGTACTAGCTAAATTGAAGCCCTCACAAAAAAAGTTGTGGGATGCTTATGAATATTTTTACACGGAATTAAAAAATAAAGTTACAGCAAAATCAGGTGAGGAACTTGCAAAATTAATTGATGAGGATATTTCAAATTCTCTCATTTTTACTACTATTATAGTCAGTGATGATCTTAATGCATATAAGGTTTTCGAGACACTAAATGCGCGCGGGGTGAGATTATCTCCATCTGATTTATTAAAGAACTATTTATTTTCTATTGCCTTTGAAGTAAGTACTGCAGATCTGGAAGAGACAGAGAGGCGTTGGCAAAGTATTAATGACAATTTAGGCAAGTCTGATTTCCCAACTTTTCTAAGGCACTATTGGAACTCGAGGCATGAACTCGTGCGGCAATCAAATTTGTACAGAGAGATTAAAAGTACAATACAAACTCCTGCGGATGTTTTTCATTTACTTAACGAATTAGAACAGCTGGCTTATTTATACAGTGCGTTCGAAAATCCGGCAGATCCCATCTGGAATAAGCAACAGCGAGTTTACATCCGTTGTTTAAATTTATTTAGAGTTTCAACCTGGTACTCACTAATTCTCATAGCCAAACAAAAACTTCCTGATGATGAGTTAACAAAATTATTGCGTGAACTTATGGTTATAACATTTCGTTATAATGTTATTTCCGGTTTACATACAAATGAAATTGAGGTGGTATTTAATAAACTTTCAGTAAAAATATTTTCCGGTGAAATTTCAACGGCAGCGCAAGCATCAAAGATTTTGAAATCTATCTATGTTTCTGATGATAATTTTAAGCAGGCGTTTTCAACAAAATTAATTAGCACAAAAAGAAATAAAAACCTTGTAAAATATATACTTGTTGAGTTAGAAAATAAAATAGCCGGAACATCCTTGCAGTATGAGGATGCTACTGCAACTATTGACCATGTGTTACCGGAAAATCCTTCTATGGATTGGGAATCTGATTTTCCGGCAGTTCAACAAGAAGAGTATGTTTATATGCTCGGTAACTATACTTTACTTGAAGAGAGTTTTAATAAAAAAGCTGGTGATAAATCTTTTCAAGAAAAAAGAGAAGTATATCAGACTTCTCGTTATCAATTAAGCAGGAATGAATTAAACTATTCTTCCTGGTCTCCGGAAACGATTCAGCATAGACAAGAGAAGATGGCTAAATGGGCTTGTTCTATCTGGAGAAGTCATTTTTATAATCCGGACGCTGATTCGGAAAAATGATTTTATTACTGATGGATCTGGTAATATGAACTTTATGGGATAGTACGCCGTATATGACGGAAAAAGATTTTATTGAAATATTATAAGTTTAATGATTATTCCCCTGCTTGAAAAAGTTGTATCCTTATCCTGTTACAAAGGTTATAAAATAAATACAAAGCTGAACGCTGGTAGAAGGTTAATTGACATTAAAAAAATCTTTCCCGATGAGTCGAAGAATTATTCTCCTAACAGAGGGACTTACCAACCCGCATAATGGTAAAACCGCACGAAATCTTATTTACTATAAGCCGGAAGAAGTTATTGCCATTTTCGATAGAGGTGAAGCCGGTAAAACAAGTGGTGAATTACTGGGTGTTTGTAATATTCCTGTAGTTGATACTCTCGACATTCGGGATGAATACGGTGAAAGAGCGAATACATTAGTTATTGGTATCGCCACTGCATAAATATTTAAATGATAATAGGTGTTTAATATGAAAAACAATAACATGATTTTATTTGATATTGAGAGCGAATTTCATTGTAAGACTAATTGGAAAACAGAAGTTATTATTAATCAAGAAATGTTCTTGGGATTTTTATCTAAAATTGAAGCATTAAACGAAAATAACAAAATTAAACTTGAAACATTGCAGGTCATTGAAATTATTAAAAATCCAGGAAAAGATAATATGGGAATATTAAATATTACCCCTGATGGTAATACTTTAAAGGTAAATAATGAAATTCTATTGGAAGAGTTGAAACAAATAGCTTCTGCTCAAACTATCGAAAGAGCAAAATATTATATTTTACGACTAAAAAAAAGTTTTACGGAAGTAAAGACAAGTAAGATTAATGATATTAACTTAAATCGATGGAAAGAATATAAAGATATTTTAACTGAAAGTTTATGGATTTTAGATAAAAGAGATAAATCGGGTGCACATAATGCAGGTTATTGGGGAAATTTTATTCCTCAAATTCCCAATCAATTTATGAGGAGATACACAAAAAAAGGTGAGTGGGTATTAGATGCCTTTTTAGGTAGCGGAACTACTCTGATAGAATGTAGAAGACTTGGAAGAAATGGTATTGGTGTTGAGTTATTGCCGGAAGTTGTCGATTTAGCAAATCGGAATATATCGGCTGAAGAAAATAAATTTAATGTTAAAACTGAAGTCATCAATGCAGATAGCACAGTATTAAATTTTAAGAAAGAATTAGAAAAAAGAAATGTTAAATCCGTTCAATTCTTAATTATGCACCCACCATATTGGGATATTATAAAGTTTAGTAAGAATAACAAAGATTTATCAAATGCTTTGACTATTGAAGAATTTTTATGTCAATTTGGTAAAGTAGTGGATAATACATATGATGTCTTGGATAATGGAAGATACTTCGCAGTAGTTATTGGAGATAAGTACTCGCAAGGGGAATGGATCCCCCTTGCATTCTATACAATGAATGAAGTTTTAAAGAGAGGGTATATCTTAAAATCGACAATAATTAAAAATTTCGAGGAGACAAAGGGAAAAATGAATCAGAAAGAATTATGGAGGTATAGAGCATTAGTTGGTGGATTTTACATTTTCAAACACGAGTATATTTTTTTATTTAAGAAGGTAAAAAAATGAGTACAACGCATGTTTTTATTGTTGACACAACTACATTTAAGTATCACTTAGAGTATCTTTTTGCAGGAACAGGTGCAAAAGATAACTTCATAGATTTTAATAACAAAGCTACAACAACTTTAAAACACACGACTGAAAATAATTTGATAGGGATGATTGCAGATTCTCAAAGAATCAGGAAGGGGGATTTTATAATTTTTTATTTACAACAAAATTATTCTCATAAAGTTTGGGAAGGTAAGTTTTATGGTATTTTTAAGGCTAAAGAAGATTTCTCTTTTTTAGACAATAAAGATTCTAAACAATTTTTAAGGAATGAATTAATAAAGTCTTTAACATTTAGAACTTTACTTGAACCTTTTGAAATTTATGCAAAGGGGGTTACAGAGTGGGAAGCATTAGACGAAATAAAGCAAATCCAATCGCCAAATCAAATGCTTTGGAGTTTAATTTATAGAAAATTAAAAGGTAATCGTGGTAATACCATGATAACTATATTTGAGAGCGAGAGACTCTTTAAATTACTAAGAGATAAAAATAATCGTCAAATACTTTCAGGAGAAAATTTTACTTTTGATGTTCAGACTCAAGAAATAAATGTGAACAATACTTCTCATAATTACACTGGAAGAAAAGAGAAGATAAATATTCTTCCAAGATTGATTTACAAATTTAAAAATAACAGAGCCTTTGAAGCACACTTACAGGCATATATTATCCAAAATATTGGTATAAATACGAATAAAGAGTTAGATGAAAGTTTACTTAAAGATTTAAGGATTGAATGGATGGGTAACGAAGTATCTTGTGGTGTAGGGATGCAAAGAATAGATGTTATGCTTTCATTAGTGGATAAAAATGATTGTCAAAAAAGAATAGTATTACCTGTTGAACTAAAATCCGTGGAAGCAAATACTGATAATGTAGTTCAAATACAAAGGTATGTTGATTGGTTAGAACAATATTACATCCCTAATAGGATAAGTGATATACAACCAGTCTTGGTTTCAAAAAAAATAGATAATAAATTATCACCAGATTACACTAGGGTTATTAATAGTTTCAGTCAATTTAATAAAAAAAATAATCGTTGTATGCCGATAAAATATATCGAATACGAATTGGATAAAAACAGCCTCAAATTTCAAGAAATAGTTTATTGAAAACCCCGTTTTGTCTATAAATAGAATGATTTTTACAATAATATTATGGTAAAGATATATATCAGTAAATGTTATTCGCCATGGAACCGGTGAATAGGTTGAGGCAATTGAAAAACAATTACAAAAAATACAGGGGAAATGAGTGCGTTACAAAAAGTTAGGTAAAACAAATTTTGATGTAAGTGTTTGTGGTTTTGGAAGCTATAGAGTCGATTATTCAGTTGCCCAACATGAAGAAGCACTGAAAAAAGCTTTGCTCTCCGGGTTCAATCTTATAGACACTTCAGCAAACTATTCTGATGGAGGCAGTGAATTACTTATTGGTAAAGTATTGTCCGGTCTTATTAGCGAAAACAAA
>CAYTLQ010000169.1:0-2930 GCA_964438715.1 uncultured Ignavibacteriaceae bacterium | reverse complement strand
CCACAACGGTTTTCGAGACCGCCCCGTTCAACCACTCCGGCACCTCTCCGTAATACATCCGCCCCGTTCATTCCCGACGACTCGGGACACCTCTGGTATATTATTTTAAGAAAAATTATAAACGATTTATAAAGATAATCATTCTTCTTTAATAGCTGAAACAGATTTATTAACTTGAATTACTTTTTCAGGAAAGATAGATGTATTATGATAGACAATTTTGACACAATTCTTAATAATATTCAGCCTGAGACACCACCTCTATGGGGCAAGATGACTGTTCATCACATGCTTGAACATCTCGCTTTTGCTTTTCGAATTTCCAATGGTAAACAAGCTGTTAAATGCATTAATACTCCCGAACGCGCCGCAACACTCTTTAAATTGGCTTTAAGAAAAGGTGAGTTACCTCAGAATTTTATCAACCCGATTATTGGAGAAAATCTTCTGCCTTTAGAAACTCAAAGTCTGGAGACTGCCAAGGAACTTCTTCGAAATGAGATTCTCACTTACTTAGGCTATCACGCTGCAAATCCAACAGCAAAACCTATACATCCTGTTTTTGGTGCACTCACTAAGAATGAATGGGATCAATTCCACAAAATGCATATTACCCACCATTTCAAACAATTTGGTCTATAAACATTGAACCAATACTCATTTGTGTAATTCACTAAAAACTAAGGGCTGTCATCGGACAGCCCTTAGTTAATGACTCAAAAATAAATTTTATAAATCGAATTTGATTCCCTGAGCCAAAGGCAGTTTTGTACCAAAGTTTATTGTGTTGGTTTGCCTGCGCATATATGCTTTCCATGCATCAGAACCCGATTCACGACCACCACCGGTTTCTTTCTCGCCACCAAATGCACCGCCTATCTCTGCTCCCGATGTTCCGATATTAACATTTGCAATTCCGCAATCGGAGCCCCATGCAGAGAGAAATGTTTCCGCTTCGCGAATGTTATTTGTGAATATTGCTGAAGATAATCCCTGAGCTACAGCATTTTGGATTTCAATTGCATTTTCAACGCCTCCGGAGTATTTCAAGAGATATAATATCGGAGCGAAAGTTTCCTCCTGCACTATAGAATAGTGGTTTTCCGCTTCGACCAATGCAGGAGTAACATAACATCCCGATTTGTAATTTTCTCCACTGAGTGTGGTACCGCCAAATATAATTTTTCCGCCCTCAGATTGCACCCTCTCTAAGGCGGTCGTAAATTCCTTTACTGCCCCTTTATCGATAAGCGGTCCCATGTGATTATTCTGATCTAATGGATTTCCTATCTTTAAACTCTGGTAAGCTTTTACTAAGCTATCCTTAACTTTATCATAAATCGATTCGTGTACTATTAATCTTCTGGTCGTAGTGCAACGCTGACCTGCTGTTCCTACAGCACCAAAAACTACTGCAGGCACTGCAAGTTTCAGATCTGCATCAGGGGTAATTATAATTGCATTATTTCCACCAAGTTCCAGGATCAGTTTCCCGAACCGCGCTGAAACTACTTCCGCCGCATGTTTCCCGACAGGTGTTGAGCCGGTGATTGAGAGAAGTGGTATGCGTTTATCGTGAAGCATTTTTTCACCAATGGTGCTTCCTTTTCCTATTATTAAAGAAAAGACACCTTCCGGAATATTATTTTCTTTCAAAACCTTAGCAACAATTTTCTGAGTTGCAATTGCACATAACGGAGTCTTAGAGGAAGGTTTCCATACATTCACATCACCACAAACTGCCGCTAACATTGCATTCCATGCCCACACCGCTACCGGGAAATTGAATGCCGATACGGTTACTACTATTCCTAATGGATGATACTGATCGTACATTCTGTGGCTTTCTCTTTCTGAATGCATTGTAAAGCCATATAATTGACGAGATTGGCCAACCGCAAAGTCACAAATGTCTATCATTTCCTGAACTTCACCAAGTCCTTCCTGCAGCGATTTACCCATTTCGTATGATACAAGAGATCCGAGTTCATTTTTATATTCTCTTAGTTTCATACCAATCTGGCGGACAATCTCACCACGCTTTGGGGCAGGTACTTTTCGCCAGTATTTAAAGGCTTCCTCTGCTTTCGAGATTACTGTTTCATAATCATCCTGCGATGCCTGATAAACAGAAGCTATAAACTCACCGGTTGCTGGTGAAGTAATTTTTAACTCTCCTTCGGTATTTGTCGTAAGCCAATTCTGACCGGTGGAAGATCCGTAATTCTGTGATTCAATCTCTAATTTCTTTAAAAATTCCATTTTAATACCTTAAGTGAAAAAATCTGATTCAGAAATATACAAAAACTATTTCATGTAATGTTTTCAGTTTGCTGACCGGGTGTGCGACAAAATAGGCGAAAATTAACTTATCTAATCGCAATTCGAAGATCCTTTGGATCGAAGATCCGTTCCCTAACGGATCGAAGATCCTCCGGATTGAAAATCCTCTGGATTGGAAATCCGTTGGTTAATCCGTTAGTTAACGGACAATGCCACAAAAATATCACCCTTTCAGAGTTTTTGTGTTAAATGTTAATATATTTCTATAATAATTCCATCCCTTCGGGATTTGATCTCGAAACGGGAATCCGGAGATAATCTGTTTTCCGGATGTTGAAATTAATAACCACGAAGTGGTGACATTATTATAGAAGAAAATTAAAACGACAAAACCGAACTACGAAGGAGTGATATTATTTTGTGTGATTTTTTGGTGTAACTAAATATTTTCATGTTGATTGATAATATCACCCTTTCGGGGTTCTTGTGCTTAATGGTTAATATATTTCTATAATCATTCCATCCCTTCGGGATTTGATCTCGAAACGGGAATCCGGAGACAATCTGTTTTCCGGATGTTGAAATTAATAACCACGAAGTGGTGACATTATTATAGAAAAAAATTGAAACGATAAACCCAAACTCCG
>CAYTLQ010000168.1:0-23741 GCA_964438715.1 uncultured Ignavibacteriaceae bacterium | reverse complement strand
CTATCAGTAATCATTAAATAACCCTCGGCATAAAAAACACCCATATCACCGGTATGAAGCCCACCGTCCTTGAATGTTTCTTCAGTTTCTTTTTTGTTCTTGTAATATCCTTGCATAATGTTTGGGCCCCGTGCAAGAATTTCACCATCAGAAGCAATTTTTATTTCAACACCGGGCATGGCTTTTCCAACAGTTCCAAACTTATAACCATCAAGTCTGTTCGCGGCGATAACCGGAGAAGATTCTGTTAATCCATATCCTTCAATAATTATAATTCCTACTGCTTCAAAAAATTCACCGAGTTCTCTAGGTAATGCTGCGCCTCCAGATATAAAGAACCGGAGTCTTCCCCCGGTGCGAGCACGAAGTTTTTTGAAGACCAGAGTATCGGCAAGTTTATGTTTAATACTGAGAGATATCGGTATGTTCCCTGATTTTTTCGCTTTTGCCATCTCCCGGCCAATTTCCAAAGCCCATTGAAATATTTTTTGTTTCTTCGGAGGCTGACTCTCAACATTTTTAATGATTTTTGAATGGATTCTCTCGAATAATCTCGGAACCGTTGTTACAATCGTAGGTTTGATGTCCATTAAATCATTGGCGACCGTTTCAATACTTTGTGCATAACAAATCATTCCTCCGCTGGCAAAGGCTGTGTAATATCCAGCCATCCTTTCGAAAATGTGGCACAGTGGAAGGAATGAAAGAAAGACATCGTCTTTACTAATAGGAAATACTTCCAATGCCGCAATAAGGTTTGATATTATATTCCAATGAGTGAGCATTACTCCCTTAGGTTCTCCCGTTGTACCGGAAGTAAAAATTATGGTGCAAAGATCATTGGGCTGAGCTTTTTTAGAGGCTTCCCAGAAATCATTTTCAGAAAATGTAGCATTTTTCCCATTCAACTGCACAGAGGCAAAAGAATAAATATTATTGTTATCTCCCGTGACATCTTTTTCATTAAAAACAATTATGAATTTAAGTGAATGACAATTTGCCCGAATCTTTAAAATTTTGTTCAATTGTAACTTATTGGAGACAATTATTCCAACTGACTCAGAGTTGTTTAAGATAAATTCAATTGTATCGGAAGTTAGAGAAGGATAAAGGGGAACATCAATTGCACCAAGCCCAAGAATAGCCATATCGGAATAAACCCACTCTGGACGATTTTCAGAAATTATTGCTACTTTATCGCCATGTTTAACACCTAATTGAGCCAGTCCACGGGCAAAGTTAATGGTTTCGTCTTTAAACTGGTCGTAAGATATGTCAGTCCAGACATTGTTAACTTTATGCCTAAGAAGAGCCCGAGTAGCGGTTGGTCCATACTCACGGGTTAAGAAGGAAAACAACTCCGGGATTGTTTTAATTGGTTTTAAAAGGGGCATAATATGTCTCCTTATTTTATAAAATTTTTTCAATTTACAAAAAATTAAGAATCGAATACAACATAAATCTCATTTGGCTAAAAGTTCAGCAGTAACTGATGGTATAATTTCCCTGTACTATGTACGCCAAAAGATTCTTTTCCGGGTAAAAATACTCACAATTACAGCGAGTATGCCTGTCACGATGATTCCTTTTATAACGCCAAGCCAGGGGGTATGGAAAACCATAGTCAGAAATGCGTCAACATAAGTTAGCAATACAAGAGGTGTCAGCAGGTTAGTACCGCCGGCATAAGCGAGCATTGGATTCTGCACATGATCACTTAATACATTTAACCATCTCTTCTGTTGAAATCCGTCGATGATTCTTGTAAACCCTATTATCATAAAAATTGCCAAACCGGATGTAACGAAATAATAGCTCATAGTTGAGTGGTCTTTTTTTATTCCACCTTCATAAGGATCCAGTAAAAGTCCAAGAATAAACCAGTAAAAACCCCATTTGTAAAGACTCAATAAAAAATCAGAAAATGGAGTTTTCTCCTTGTTGAGGATAAGTAACACAATCAGTCCAAGTAAGAGAGTAATTATTATTGTTTCAAATACTAACCGGGAATACAACCCTGACAGCGCAAGTATATTAAAAAAGAACATTGATGCAGAGAGGAGAATATATGTTTCTTTATTTACACCGGGGGATGAATGTTCAGGAGAATTTAACCACGAACGCAATAAATCGCCGATAATAGTGCCTGGTATGACGATGAAAAGATACTTAAGAAAATATAATTGAAAAAGACTCCACGATGGATAGGCATTTCCGATTGCACTAATAAAATTATCTCCTGAATTGTAGGATAATCTAATAGCAAAAAGTATCGCGAGAATTGCAAGCCGTGCGGTAAAATTTCCGGGTGTTAACATCCAAATAATAGACCCGACAATTGCTACATTTGATAAAACCAGAATAATAATGTCATATCTGCGGAATGAAAAACCAGTTCCATCGGGATAAGTAAAAAATGCCATAAATGCGAGCAGTCCAAAAAGTCCCAAACCTTTTAATATATACTGAATTTTTTTTGAAGTGCTTTTCGGGTAACGAAGAAATAATAAGAAGAGAAGACCAAATAAGCAGAGCGATAAAAGTAGTGTACCGGATTTTAATGAGGGATCGATTACATTTGGGCGTATATGTTGGATAACCAGAGCAAAGAACATTAATTGTATTCCTCTGAATAAAATTTGTCCGGTCAGTCGGACTTTTGAGTAGCCTTCATCAAGTCGTCTGCCCATGGCAAATGGGAATGCGGCGCCCATTGAGAAAAGAAAAAACGGAAAAACGAGATCAACCCAACTAATACCGGGTATAAGAGGATCGAAGACATGTTTCGGAGGAGGTACCTGAACATGGTACATCCAGCCCGGTAACACACCATAAGGAATTCGACTAGACAAAATCATTGTGAGTATCGCAAAACCCCTTAAAGCATCGAGTGCGTATGATCTGTTAGATTCTGTTGACATAAAGGACAATCTTATTCTGATGAAAGTGTTCAATAAAATTAACGAAGAAATAAGTATTTTTGAAGTGAGTTTCATAAATACATAAAAATTATGCCTGCCATTAGATGCCATACTCTTTTCCATTCTATTATAGTAAAATTATTCTTAGGTATTACCTTTTTAACCGTGTCGCTACATGCTCAGGTAGTCAATGATATTTATAGATTCCTTGATTCCGCGTCGAATACTACATTATTAAAACAGTCGCAGTGGGGAGTTTTTGCGGCATTTACTGACAATAAAGAAATATTATTAGATTTTAATGGACATAAGGTGATGGCTCCTGCATCTAATCTAAAAGTACTAACATCTGGTGTAGCACTAAAATTGTTGGGAAGTAATTTTCGCTATAAAACATTGTTGGGGTATTCGGGAGAATTAAAGCATGGAACAATTGAAGGGGATCTGGTTATTCAGCCGAGCGGGGATCCTTCATTCGCAACAACATATTTTAAAGATAGCCTGACATTAAGTCTTCAATCCGTGTTCGATACCATTTTGAGCTCTTTATTTATAGCAGGAATACATAGTATTAATGGAGATATTGTTTTAGATTTATCTCAGTCTGGTTATAACTCAATTCCTCCATATTGGCCCTGGATTGATATAGGAAATTACTACGGTACAGGTATAAGTGGACTGGTTTTTCATGATAATTTGTACTACCTCTTATTTAAGCCGGGAAGAGAGGTCGGTGACTCCGTTACAATTTTGGGAACAAAGCCGGATTTATTCGATTATGAATTCATAAACGATGTCACTACAGGACCACCTCAGTCGGGTGATAATGCGTACATATACTTTACACATGATCCAGGAAAATTACATGTCAAAGGTACCATACCAATTGATTCGGATACCTTTGTAATAAAAGGTGCTATCCCTGACCCGCCACAATTATTTGGAAATTTGTTGAAGTCTTTTTTGGAGCAGAGAGGAGTGCATATATCAGGTAAAGTCAGAATTGAAACTGACGACAAAAAATATACCTCAGTAACTCCATTAATTCTCTTTACTTCGCCACCGCTTTCTGAACTTGTAAAAATCGTTAACAAAATTTCACAGAATTTGTGGACCGAACAATTATTAGTAACTGTTGGACAGAGGTTACAAGGAATCAGCTCAACAAGTGCGAGTTTAGATATTCTTATTAACAAACTTAATGAGTGGGGAATAGAAACAGATGGCTTGGATTTATATGACGGCTCAGGATTATCCAGAACAAATCTTATTTCACCGAGAACTTTGGTTTCATTTTTACAATTTATGAGCACTTCAGGTGTATTTGAAGATTATTATCAATCTTTTCCGGTGGCCGGGGACACAACAGATATTGGAGGATTTAAGAGATTTGGTACAGGCACCAGAATAGCGAATAACGCAAGAATAAAATCCGGGACAATTAACGGTGTAAGAGCGTACACCGGCTATGTGCATTCCAGAACCGGCCGTTTAATCGCATTTTCAATGATTGCCAATAATTACAATGGTAGAGCCCGAGAGGTTGATGAAATACATAAGCAAATTATTCTCTGGCTGTCTGAAAGAGAATGAAGCCGTAATATCTCCTAATAACAGATTATCGTATCTGGATTTGCATCTTATATGCTTTTCCGTCTTGCGTTGTAAAGGCTACTGTGCCATCAGGAGAAGCAGTTGGGTAAAAAACCGGTTCCTTAAAATTTGAAGTAAGGTTTTTTTCCCATGAACCCGTAAAATTTTTTACATAAATGTCGGAATTAATAATTTTCTCACCGTCATCTTTAACAAGCATATAGAGAAGAATTTCATTGTTTAACCAACATGGTGACTCTCCCGGACCAAGATCGTAAACGGTATTTCCGGCACAGTCATAAACTATTAAACCTCTACCTGCGACACTTACCACAATCTTCGAATTGTCAGGTGAATATTCCATATTAAGAATTTCACCGTTAAACGAAGTATTCACGGCAACCGGACAACCTAAGGGACTGCCTGTTTGTAATAAATCGGTACCATCGAAAAATATTATTGGTTCTCCGGAATTTGTAGGAGTGAGGCGGATAGTTTTCCATTGATCTTGCTGTTCAGAAAATGTTAGCACTCTTCCGGTAGTACTCCAAAATGGAAGACTGTATTCGGGACTTAACGGGGAGGAGAATATTTTTTTACCGTTGATCTGATAGATTACTATCGCGCTCATTTTATCGGGACCATTCCAATAATTTTCCCGTGCGGCAATGTGGTTCTCATGACGGGACCATTGAAATCCCCAACCGGAGCCTTCACTTTCCGTGATATTACGAATAAATTTTCCATCAGGTTGGTAAAGAGCTATGCCTTTATTTCCCAAATTTGTTAGAGCAATATATTTCCCATCAGGTGAGAATTTTATCATGCCAGCCTCAACCGATTGAAGAAATTGAACGGGTTTTTGCAATATATTAAGCTCCTGGCCATTCATAGGAAATTGAATTAACAGTATCAAAAGTAAAACAGGTTTCGCTATTATTTTTTTCATCTTCATTTCAATAACATAATTTTATTTAGAATAGTAATTTTTTCCGAATACAATCGAACGAAGTATATTCCACTGGGAAAATTGCTCATTTCTAACAGAAAGTTATGAGTACCCGGTTCCAAAGTACCTTGTGTAACTGTTAAAATCTGTTCTCCAAGAATTGAGTGAACGGATATAGTATAATAGTCGGTAACTGGTACCTGAACTACCAACCTGGTTGCAGGATTGAATGGGTTTGGAAAAACAGAGAGGGAATAGGATTTCGGTGAAACATTATAATTGTCATTTACTTCTACAAGACCATCAAAGAAATCAACAACTGTTCGTAATAGGCTATTGAATTTCAGAGTATCTCCTATAGTTTCGGCCGCAAAACCCAGATGAATAAGTTTTCCTGCTATTATACCTGATGGGAACATACCATCGAAGAGTATTCCTGCTTTTTGGGAAGAGTTATAAAGAAAAACAGGAACTGAACCATTAAGTGTGTCTATAACATCCGGAAAATCCTCCGGATACTCTGTACCAAGAGAAATAGGTCCTAAATGTTGAAAAATACCACCCCCAACAGGAAGGGCAATTGGTGTATTTGGAGTGGGATTATCCGCTATATATTTTGCTTTTAGAAACTGGTAATAGAAATTTTTGTCATTCGTCGTTCCATTAGCATCGAGGTCATAACCAATTTCCGAACCACTAATAAATAATTTACCTCCTTGCTTGAGATAACCGGTTATTGCTGATTGTTCAACAGTATTAAGAGTAGAATCCAAAGTTGATTCATCACCTAAAATCCAAAATACAAAGCGATAATTCAGGAGCTGTGCAGACTGAAGAACCACCGAATTGCTCACAGTTTCATATCGTAAAGAAACCGATTCAAGAGCTTTTCCATACTTACCAACAAAAGAATGAGACGCACCATTAAAACTACCGGTGGTGCGGTTAAAACCATCTACAATCAATGCTTTTCTGGTTGATGAGGAAGTATATGCCCCATAAACTTTGCTGAAATTGGGACTTTCTGAAATATTATTCCGGGCTTTAAGTTTAACAAAATATGACTGATTGGATAATAACCCGCTTAGGGTAGCGCTCGTCAAGCTACCGGAGACTGTACGGTAAGGAACTGTATCCCAGGTTGAAGCATCTATTGAGAGATAAATGTCAATTGAATCAGGTGTACCGGCAGGTTTCTCCCACTGTAACATAATGGATGTTGATGATGATAGGACAGCTTTTAGTTTCACATCACCTACAGCCTCAGATAAAACATGAGTAAGATTTCTCCGGTTGATTGCTCCACCCGATACACTCACTGATACAATTGTGGTATCTAAGGAAGAAGTTAATTTAACTTTATAAATTCCGGCACTTAGTGAATCGAACCGATAAAAACCGTTACCCAGATTATCAATGGTGTAATGGAGGTTTAAGGAATCAATACTCACAACTACATTTTTGACTGGTTTTCCGGTCGCAGGATTTGTAACAATACCTACCAAACTACCATGAGAGGGCATAGGTTTACCGTAGTACTGTAAAAATGAGTGATACAAAGCTTCGGCTTCTGTGCGAAGATAGTCCACATTGGAAAGTCGTAACTTCTCATCTGCATTATCAAAGAAGGAGGCTTCGCTGAGAGTACCCGGCATATTTAATGTACTTAGTACTCCGAGATTAAATCCCAGAAAACATAAATCACCCCGATAAGTACCGGAAGTAGTTGCAAGGGCATTAAACAACCGCGATTGTTGTATATTCGCCATTAAATCTGCCTGATTTGGCCAGGCGGGATTGCCGTTGGGACAATTTTGATTGTTAAGTTGTTTAAAGAGTGAAAGTGAGTAATTTGATGTACCATCAAACGCGTTATGATGAACAGAATGAAAAAAATCGACATTTGCATTATTAGCTATTGCTTTTCTTTGAGTAAGAGTAATGCAAGGCCCGACTGAATCATAGTCTGCACGAGTAGTGATGACAGTAGCTCCGGCGCCTTGTAAAAATCGTTTGAGGTTCGGAACCACTATATGGTTGATGTAACTTTCAAAGCGCTTCGTTTCAGCATCGTTGCAATTTGAAGCCTGCCCCGGTATAAAGCCATGTCCGGGATCGAGACAGATTTTTTTACCGCTGAGAGATTGAGAGAAGCCGATAGAACCAAGAAGAAAAAAAAGTATAACAATGAGTTTATAATTAGGCATAAATTCACAAAAAAATTGTACAGAAATATAATGACTGCTAAGTTATTATAAAGTGCAATACTCTTGCTATGTTTACCGGAGAGATGTAGAGCAAAATAAAGATTCCTAACTACAAGTAAGTAATAAAATTAATTTGATCCGAAATTTTCAATTAATAGCTTATTTTTACTCAGAATATTTTGGAAATTACAGATGATTGAAGCGCTGATTAAAATTGCAAAAGAAGCCGGCGAAGTAGTAAAAGAAGGATTCGCAGGAAATTTTGAGATTGAGTACAAAACCAATAAATCTAACTTAGTAACTACAATAGATAAAAAATCCGAAAAAGTCATTAAGGATTTTATTCGCCGGGAATTTCCCTCTCATTCAATACTGGCAGAGGAGGGGGGTGCGTTAAATCCCGGAGGTGAATATTTGTGGGTTATAGATCCTATTGATGGCACAACCAACTTTGCTCATCGATTGCCGCTATTTTCCATATCTATCGGTGTACAGAAAAATGGCAAGACAATAGCGGGGGTGGTCAATAATATTATGCAAAATGATATTTATACTGCTTCTATCGGCGAGGGTGCTTATAAAAACGGGAAGAGAATAAAAGTAAGTAGTATTGATAAACTTCAGACTTCTCTGCTTGTAACAGGTTTTCCTTATGACATTAACGAAAATCCGTATAATGCACTTGAAATTTTTACTGAAATGGTTAAAGCATCTCAGGGAATGAGGCGATTGGGATCAGCTTCAATCGATTTTTGCCTTTTGGCTGAGGGAATATTTGAGGGTTTTTGGGAGGTACATCTACATCCATGGGATATTTGTGCAGGGCAACTCATTGTTGAGGAAGCAGGTGGAAAACTAACTGATTTCAGAGGTCAACCGGCAAGTATTTACTCCAAACAGATTTTATGCAGTAATGGTCTTGTGCATGAGGAAATGCTAAACATTATACAGACAACAATTGATAAGGCTGAAAACGCTAATGTATAATTACATAAAACTGCCCCTATGTACTGTCTTTAGTTTAATAATTTTTTCTTCTTCAATTGTATTATCACAAAATTATCCGCCTGTACCAACAAAGGAAGGAACTAAGTTCTTTTACAAAGTAAACGAGGATAGTAATATTACCAGTGTGGCAGTAGCAGGTACATTTAATGACTGGGACCCTGATCAATATACGATGCAACAGGATGGTTCCGGTTTATGGAGTGTTACCGTCCCACTAAAGGAAGGTATGTTATATCACTATAAATTTGTTATTAATGATACACTCTGGATAACTGATCCCTCTGCACCTGATGTAACCGAAGATGAGTGGAGGAATGGTATTATTGTTCCTCAGGAGTATGGAAAACCTTTTGTAAAAGAAATATTTCCTCAGGATGGCAAAAGAATAACAAAAATCAGCCGATTTTCCGCTGTGTTGGGTTCCGATTTTGGTCCTATTGATAGTAAAAGTATTACTCTTTTATTAGATGGTAAAAAGCTCAAATTCAAATATGACAAGAAAAAGCAAATAGTTACTGCCAACTTCCCATCCAATATAAAAGATGGTGAGCATTTGATTTCATTGAGCTATTCAGATGTTGCCGGAAACAAAAAAGAAAATTTTATCAGCAGATTTTTTCTGGATCGGTTTGAAACAACTCTAAAAACACCCGCTTTTTACGACACCGCCATTATGTATGAGGTGTTTATAAGAAGTTTCTGGGATTCAGATGGAGACGGAATTGGTGATTTTGACGGACTAAAAAATTCGCTATCCTATATTCACGATACTCTCGGGATAAATACACTATGGTTAATGCCCTTTAATGAATCCACTACTCCTCATGGATATAATGTTGTTGATTATTATTCAATTGAAAGCGACTATGGAACAAGAGAGGATTATTTCGAATTTTTGAAGGAAGCGAAAAACCGGGGGATACGAATAGTAATGGATTTCGTTATTAATCACACCGACAGCACTCACCCATGGTTTTTAGACGCCTACAGGAATCCATCAAGTAAATATTCTGACTGGTATCAGTTCAGAGATTCAACTAATACCGATTGGTTCCATTTCGGTGTCGAAAGAAAGATGCCGAAGCTCGATTTTAATAATACCGAAGTGCATGAATATTTTCTGAAAGTTGCAGAATATTGGATGGATCCAAATTCAGATGGTAATTTTGAAGATGGTATTGATGGATTCCGATGTGACGCAGCGAAAGAAGTACCTCATATATTCTGGTCTAAACTGCGAAAACATATCAAAAAAATTCGCCCCGATATATTATTGCTTGGCGAAGTATGGGATAATGCCAATTTTCTCATTCCTTTCTTTAAGGATGAGTTTGATATGTTGTACAACTATCCTGTACTTTATGCATTGGATGAATTCATAGAAAATGGTGATCCATCCCGTTTAATACGGCGAAGTAATGAAATGAGGGAACTCTATCCCGCCGGACACCAGTTTGTTACTTTTCTTTCTAATCATGATAATCATCGTGCTATTAGCAGATATAATTCTATCGGACAATTAAAAGCGGCTATGTTTTTCATCTTTTCAACACATGGTCTTCCAATGATTTATTACGGCGATGAATTAGGTATGGAAGGCAGACTTCCCCCGGAAAATGTGAGAAAGAAAATGGAATGGGAAAATCTGTTTCAACAAATGCAGGATAATAACAGCATTTTAAATTTTCACAGAAAGCTGATTTCACTTAGAAAAAACTTTCCTGCTCTCTCGGCAAGAAATGATAAATCTAAAAAATCGCTTAAATTTGTTGAGATTAAGGGAACGCAAAGTGTGCTCGGTTACATAAGGGAATCGGGGGGGGAAGTGTTTTTGGCTGTTATCAATAGAACGGGCGATTTATTAAAGGAAATATCTGTTGACAGAAAAACTAATCCTGAAATCAATGGGGCCTCTGAGATTATTTTAGAGGAGGGAAGAAATGTGCCTTTTGGTAGGATGACATCGAAAATTACTTTGGAGATTAAAGACGATTTAGTGATTTTAAACAACCTTTATTTAGAGGAGGCGGGTTTTCTGCTTCTTAAGCTAAAAAAATAATACCACAGAAATTTTTTATTATATGAAGCAACTTGTATTAATTATAGCTTTTTTAGTAGTTGGAACACTTCTCTCAGGATGCTCGGCACCTGAGAATGAAAATGAAATTGTTATCTGGCATAATATGCGTCCCGAGGAAACTCGTCAGCTACAATCACAAATAGATGCCTACACAAAATCTCACCCCGATGTTCGCATTATTCAATTGTTCAAAGAGACTGAAGAAATGCGCTCGGGCTTTATTGTTGCGGCTATTGCCGGTCAGGGACCTGATCTCATCTATGGCCCGGCTGATCAGATAGGGCCATTTGAAGAAATAGGAATCATTAAACCCCTGCAGGAAATTTTTAGTAAAGAATACCTCTCGAATTTTAATGAAAAAGCCTTGATTTATTCGAAAGGTAATCTATGGCAACTTGCTGATAAATTAGGTAATCATTTAGCGCTCGTCTATAATAAAAAATTAGTTAAGACTCCGCCACGAACTGATGAAGAGCTGATTGCATTAGGGAAAGAACTCACCAGAGATACTAACAATGATGGTAAAATTGATCAGTATGGATTGGTATGGAATTATACCGAACCATATTTTTTTGTACCCTTTCTCACCGGTCATGGCGGCTGGGTATTGGATCAAAAAAATCAACCACGACTTGATTCACCTGAAATGGTGAAAGGTTTATATTTTATTAAAGATCTGCGTGATAAATACAAGATTATCCCAAATGAAGCTGATTATAATGTTGCTGATGTGCTCTTTAAGGAAGGTCGGGCAGGGATGATCATTAACGGAGACTGGTCATGGTCCAGTTACGGAGCCTCAGGTATTGATTATGGAATTGTGCCCTTACCCAAAATTACATCAACCGGTAAATACTGTGCTCCAATGATTTCCCCAAAAGGATATTCGATCAATATCAAGGTTAACGGGAAAAAGCTGGAGAAAGTTAAAGCCTTTCTTGAATACCTTCTTAGTCCTGAAGAACAGCTTAAAACTGCTGTTGCGACAAAAACATTCCCCACGCGTAAAGAAGTTTACGATTCTCCGGAACTTGCCCAGGATGAAGTATTTAAGAATTCACGCGCACAAATAGAACTGGGCATACCCCTCCCGATAATAACAGAAATGAGAGCAATTTGGGATGCAATGCGACCTCCATATCAGGCTGTTCTCGGAGGCTCAATGACTCCGGAAGGCGCCGCGAAAGAGATGCAGAAGTCAGCCCGTATTAAGATAGCTGAACTGAGGGAAGACATTAACGATCCGGTAAGCGGATTGGTTGTTCAGATTATACTGGGAGGTTCGGTTGTTGCTATTCTTTTCTACTTACGCAAAAGTATCGTGGCATTTTTCTCTAGTCTAAGGAAAGATCCGTTCGCTTATTTTTTAGTTCTTCCGGCCTTAGTAATAATGTTTGCTGTTATTGTATATCCTTTTTGTTACAATATTGTACTTTCATTTTCTAATATGAGTCTGGCTCATATAAATGATTGGAGCATTGTTGGATTTATCCAATATGTTAAGGTTTTTCAGGAGCCAAAGTTTTACGAAATATTTCTGAAAACCATAATATGGACGGTAGTAAATATCTTTTTTCATGTTGTAATTGGCGTGGCATTGGCGTTATTACTCAATAAAAAACTACCGGGAACGGTTGTTTTCAGAACATTATTAATATTACCTTGGGCTGTACCTCAGTATATAGTTGCATTAACCTGGCGGGGTATGTACAATTATGAATATGGCGCAATAAACTTACTGCTGAATTTTATTTCCCTTTCACCGGTTGAATGGTTAAAATCGCCGACGGAGGCTTTCTTAGCCGTAATATTGACAAATGTCTGGCTTGGATTTCCCTTTATGATGATTATTGCTCTCGGAGCATTACAAAGCATACCGGCAGAACTGTATGAGGCGGCAGATATCGACGGAGCACGATGGTACCATAAACTAAAAAATATCACAATACCATTAATTAAACCTGTTATGGTGCCGGCAATAACTCTCGGAGTAATCTGGACATTTAACAATTTGAATATTGTTTGGCTTGTAAGCAATGCCGGTGAGCCATCCGACAGCACGCATATTCTTGTATCCTTTGTTTATAAAGCGGCATTCAACCTTTATCGTTACGGATATGCCGCTGCATTCAGCGTGGTGCTCTTTTTGATATTACTGGCATTTGGACTTACTTTTCTCAGAAAAACAAAAGCCACCGAATCTGTTTATTAGAAGGTTAAAAATGAACAAGAAAACTCTTTTTATAAATTTGCTTACTTATTTGTTTTTAATAGTATTTACGCTCATTTCGTTATACCCGATTATGAATGTAATTACCATCTCTTTGAGACCCGGAGACAAACTTTTCTCTACCTCTTTGGCACTAATACCGGAGAATGCGACATTTAAGAATTTTATTGAGCTTTTCACAAATCGGCCATTTTTGTTGTGGGCATGGAACAGTTTTATTGTCTCAGCAGTGGTTACAATTACTGGTGTTGCGTTAGCCTCAACTGCAGGATATGCGCTTTCCCGTTTTCAGTTCGTTGGTAAAAAAGGGAGCATGCTTGGTTTATTAACTACTCAAATGTTCCCTGCGACTATGCTTCTGCTCCCAATGTACATTATGCTCATAAAACTACAGCTCATCAATAGTTATTTGGGGATAATAATAATTTACTCTGCCACGGCGCTACCATTTTGTGTCTGGCAGATGAAAGGCTATTACGACACTATTCCGTTTAGTCTTGAGGAAAGTGCCCGCATAGATGGTTGTTCACGATGGCAGGCTTTTTATAAGATAATTTTGCCATTGGCAGCGCCGGCATTAGTTATTACCGCATTATTCTCTTTTATGACGGCATGGTCGGAGTATATTGTAGCCGCTCAGGTTTTGCAGGATACGAAGCTTTATACATTGCCAGTTGGATTAAAATCGTTCGAGTCAAATATGTCCACCGAATGGGGTTTGTATGCTGCGGCTTCGATAGTTGTAAGCATTCCGGTAGTTGCGCTGTTTATATTCCTGAGTAAATGGCTGGTGTCTGGGTTGACTTTAGGAAGTGTAAAAGGTTAATAAATCACCAAAGCCGGATTTACAATGTTAACAATGCAAAAAAAACTTACAAATCCTTTTTATGCAATACTTAGTTTGCCGGCAACAGCAATGGGTTTTGCACTATCAATACAAATATCAGCTTTAAGTTGGATTTTAAGCACGAAATTTAAACTTGATATTCACGAGGTAGGTATTGTTTGGGCAGCGGGTCCATTGGCGGGGATTTTTGGGCAAGTGATAGTGGGATTTATAAGCGAAAAAGTTTGGTTTTGGGGTGGCAGGCGAAGGCCCTTTATTTTAATTGGTGGTCCGGTTGCGGCATTAATGCTTCTTGCATTACCTAATATTGATATAATAAGCAGTGCATTTGGCGTTACAAATCTGATTGTTGTCGCTACGGTTGTTGCGCTAACGCTCGATTTAGCAATTAATATTAGTTTTAATCCTACCCGTTCAATTATTGCGGATGTAACACCCGAAGGAAATGAAAGAACAAAAGGCTACACATGGATGCAAACTATTTCAGGCTTTTTCGGGGTACTTGCTTACATCATCGGAGCGTTTTTCGGTAATTATTTATTGATTTACGCAGGTGTATTTATTGTACTTCTTTTTTCAGTAATGCCGTTATTTTTTATAAAAGAACCCGAGGAATTAAAACAACCTGAAAAGACTGAAGGCACTTCCGAACAAAGTAATGGTGAAGGCTGGGGTGAACTGATGAAATTATTCGGAGCGCATGCCTTTAGCTGGATAGGTGTACAAACCATGTTTGTTTATATTATAGCATTTATTGGTCAAAAAATGAATCCTGCAAGTGAAGCTGAGACTGGTCAGATTATTTCTCTCTCATTTGCAGTATTAAATACGGTAGGATTTATCCTGCCGGCATTTGTTCTTGAGCCAATATCCGAGAAAATTGGTCGAGTAAAAACGCATACGATTGCAGTCGGTTTAATGTCGTTGGGATATTTTATTATTGCATTTTTGGTGAACTCTCCGATTTTAATGTATCTGGCGATGGCTGTTTGTGGAATTGGTTGGGCAGCAATAGTTAGTTTACCGTTCGCAATTTATTCCGAAAAGGTTGATAAACGCAGAATGGGTTTTTATATGGGCATTTTCAATTTATCGGTAGTGATACCTCAGTTATTTGTCAGCCTCGTGCTCGGCAGGCTTATTGAAGATGCGGATGACAAGAATCTTATATTTCTTATTTCAGGTGCGTCGTTATTGCTCTCTGCTGTTTTATGGATTTTTGTAAAAGAAAAGGGCAGAACTTCTTTTGATAAATGAATATTAATTGTGCCGAAAACCTCTTGTACTAAGTAATTAAAGCGTTTTTATAGCGTTGCTTCTCCGTGAATAATGACTTAGTTTATACGGTAATTATTTTTTATTTTCTTCAGGTTCATTCATTATGAAACATATTGTACTTTTAACAGTTCTTCTCCTCACTTCTATTACTCATAGCCAGATTACAAATATACGATTAAGCAGTACTTCAAGTAATGATCCTGAGGAAGTTGCAATAGCAATTAACCCGAATAATCCAAATCAATTAGCCGCCGGAGCAAATATTGCATATCTTTATTACTCGAGCAACGGAGGTCTTAACTGGACACAAAAGGTTATGTCTTCTACATTGGGTGTGTGGGGAGATCCTTGTCTCATCTATGATGGATTAGGTTATCTCTATTTTGCGCATCTTTCGAATCCTTTGCAGGGGTATTGGATTGACAGAATAGTTGTACAACGAAGTACTGACAACGGACTAACCTGGAATGACGGCGCGGGTATCGGCTATAATAGCCCAAAAAATCAGGATAAAGAATGGCTGGCGGTAAATTTATCGGATGGTCCATATAAAAATCATATTTATACAACCTGGACAGAATTTGATGATTATGGAAGTAGTTCTCCCAACGATTCTTCAAGAATACTATTTTCAAAATCTACTGATCACGGACTAACCTGGAGTCCAACTGTAAAAGTAAGCGACCGTTCAGGTAATTGTATTGATTCCGATAACACTGTTGAAGGAGCTGTACCTGCTATTGGACCAAATGGAGAGATTTATGTAAGCTGGTCGGGACCACTGGGAATAATGTTTGATAAGTCAACGGATGGCGGAAATTCATTTGGTACAGATAAATTTGTTACCACACAACCCGGAGGATGGGACTTTGATGTTCCGGGAATTAACAGATGTAACGGACTACCGGTAACTGCCTGTGATACAAGCAGGTCTCCGTTTCGGGGAAATATTTACATAATGTGGGGTGACCAGAGAAGCGGAACATCTGATACGGATGTATTCCTCATTAAATCTACTGACGGGGGAAATACCTGGGGTGAGGTTAAACGAGTAAATGATGACGCTACAACCAGACATCAATTCTTCCCCTGGATGGCAATTGATCAGACTACCGGAATTCTTTACTTTATATTTTACGACAGACGAAATACCACCGGCTCAGCAACTGATGTTTTTGTTGCCAGATCGAGAGATGGCGGTGAAACCTTCGAAAACTTTAAGGTCAGTCAATCATCGTTTACACCAAATGCCGGAATATTTTTCGGCGATTATTCAAATATTGCCGCATATAATAGAAAAGTATTTCCTTTGTGGATGCGAATGGATGGTACTGCATTAAGTGTCTGGACTGCTCCATTTGTTGATACAGCGACAGTATTACCGGTAGAATTGCTGAGTTTTCAGGTTATTAGTGAGGAGAACTTTATAAAACTGACCTGGCAGACAGCATCTGAATTAAATAACAAAGGATTTGAAATACAACGATCAGGCGACCGGATTAACTGGACTTCCATTGGATTTATTAATGGTAAAGGAACTACTACCTCAGTAACAGACTACTCTTTTACAGATAGACCTGACGGTGATGGCGAGTATTTATACCGATTAAAGCAGGTGGATTTTTCAGGCGTTTTTGCGTATTCGGATATAGTATCAGTAAACTTTATCGGAGAACCTGAAATAGCTCTGTTCCAGAATTATCCTAATCCATTCAACCCTTCCACTACCATTGGATTCCGATTGCCCAAAACAGCATTTGTATCAATCAAAATATTTGATGTATTGGGAAATCTTGTTTCTGAAATTGTAAGCAAGGAGTTTCCTGCGGGAAATCATGAAGTTGAATTTTCAGCGGAAGAAATTCCCAGCGGAGTGTATGTTTATTATTTACAAGCAGGAGAGGTTAAACTATCTAAAAGAATGATTCTTTTACGATAAATAGAGGGTTCATTTATTATTTCTGATAGTTTCATAGACAGTAATACCGAATACATTCGTGAGCGTTTAGAATGGCACTATCGTGAGTACGGAAGAAACAGGATAAGTCCTGACCCGATTGATTTTTTATATTGGTTTAGTAATCGGGAGGATATAGAATTAGCCGGTTTACTTTCCTCATCATTTGCTTATGGTGGGGTCAGGCAGATAAATGCCTCGCTAAAAAAAATATTTGATGTGGTAGGAGAAACTCCTGTATTATGGCTGAAAAACATTGAAGATGAGAAACTATTTCTCTCTTTCAAGGGAATTCAGCACCGATTTTATACTACTACTGATATTTGCTACTTTCTCATTTTTATACGCGATGAGATGTTGAAAAAAAAGGGAATAGGTGAATATTTCAGGGAACTATCGATTGGAGAAACAGAAAAAGTAAAAATATTGCTTGCAAATTTACACGACAGATTGCAAAAATTTCTTAATGAGAGGGAAATTAAAGCTTCACCTGGATTGAAGTTTTTTCTTCCTGATCCGAGAAAGGGAAGTAGTTGTAAGCGGCTTAATCTGTTTTTACGATGGATGGTGCGAAAAGATCATATTGACTTTGGATTATGGAAGTATTTGTCACCATCTGAATTAGTTATACCTGTTGATGTCCATATCGCAAGAATTAGTAAACGATTAGGATTTACGAAGCGTAAAGTGCCCGACTGGAAAATGGCAGAAGAAATAACAAAAGCGCTCCGTGCCTTTAATTCTGCTGATCCGGTTCGTTATGATTTTGCACTTTGTCATATAGGTATTCGGGGAGAAGAATTTTAGAAAGTAATAAAAATACTTTGTTCACAAGGGAATTACTCAATATATTTGAGTGATTTTTTTTAATCGCTCGATAATAATACACTCACTCAAGTTAAAAGGAATAGATAATGGCAGAACAAAAACCCTTTGTGCCTTTTGTCTCCTCAGAATCAAATATGGCTGAGTTTACCATCCGTGCATTGGTAATTGGGTTGGTAATGTCAGTTGTACTTGGAGCCGCGAATGCTTACCTCGGTTTAAAGGCGGGTATGACTATTGCGGCAACATACCCCGCGGCCGTCATTGGTATGGCTGTGTTAAAACTCTTCAAAGGTTCAATTCTTGAAGAAAACTTTGCCAGAACAGTTGGATCGATTGGTGAATCTGTTGCAGCAGGTGCCATCTTTACTATACCAGCATTTTTAATTGCCGGTGTGTGGACGGAGTTTTACACCGTGCAACACTATCTTGAAGCAACAGCAATTATGTTTGTGGGGGGTGTTGTTGGTATCCTTTTTGTAACAATACTTCGCCGTGTTATGGTTGAGGATAAAGACTTGCCATTTCCGGAATCAGTAGCCGCATCGGAAATTCATAAAGCCGGTCAGTCTGGCGCCAGCGGTGCAAAGTATCTCTTTTTTGCAATGGGACTCGGAGCTTTAATTCAAATACTGAAACAGCTTCAGTTCTTTGCAGCCTCCTGGGAAAAGTTTATTGCTTTCGCACAGAAAAAAATTACATTCGGCTCAGGGGCATCTGTTGAAGCCGGAGGTGGTGCACTTCTCACTACTCCGGGTGTATCTCCGGCGTATATGGGTGTTGGTTACATAATTGGTCCTAATCTTGCGGCGCTTAACTTTACCGGAGGACTTCTTGCTTGGGGTTTATTTGTGCCTCTGCTTCTTTATTTTCTCGGTCCGGAAATGCTTGCATCATTGCAGGCGCAGGGAAATGTTACAGTAAATGACGAAACATGGATTGGATTTGCGAATCAGATCTGGAGAACAATTGTTCGTCCGATTGCTATAGGCGGTATGTTAATGAGTGCAGCATTTACTCTTTATAGAATGAGAAAAAGTCTTGGAGCAGGACTTTCCCGTGCTATAGGTGATGTTAAAAAAGCAGCCTCCGGCAGTGCTTCTTCCGAAAAACGCACTGAAAAAGATATGAACTTTAAGTGGGTTTTTATTGGTATTCTTCTTTCCGCCGTCGCAACTTTTGTTATCTATTTATATTTCGCACAAGATGTTGTTGCCGCTTTAGTTGCTACATTGGTAATGATTGTAGCAGGTTTCTTTTTTGCGGCAGTATCCGGATACCTGGTTGGTTTGATTGGCTCCAGTAATAATCCTATATCGGGACTTACTATTTCCACACTCATAATAGCGGCGCTGCTGATGGTAGCTCTGGGAGTAAAAGGGATGTCGGGAATAGCGGCTGTACTTGGCGTAGCGGCAGTAATTTGCGTTGCTGCAGCAGTTGCAGGAGAAATGCTGCAAGATCTTAAAGTTGGTCATATACTTGGTGGTACCCCATGGAAAATGCAGGTTGGAGATTTATTTGGTATTCTTCTTTCATCTGCTGTAATGTTTTTCCCCTTACTGGTTTTACATCAGGGAGATATTAATACAGGTGGCACCGGACTTGGAGGAAAGGCTTATCCTGCTCCACAGGCAAGTCTTATGGCAATTTTGTCGAAAGGAATAGTCGGAGGCGATATGGCCTGGCCCCTCATCATTGTAGGTATTCTGATGGCTATAGGCTTTATATTGCTTAAGGTCAAAAGTCCAATGCTTGTTTGCGTTGGAATGTATCTCCCTCTGGAAACATCATTCGCTATTTTTATTGGGGGATTAATAAAAGGTATTTTGGAGAAGATGTCAGCAAAAAGAAATCATAATGAGGCTCAGAAGGCGCGAATTGAAAATAACGGCGTGTTACTTGCCTCCGGACTTATTGCCGGAGAAGCGCTTGTAGGACTCTTGTTTGCATTCTTTGCAGTTGTAGAATGGAAGGTACCGGTAATATTTGCTCAACCGACTTTCGCGCTTAGTTTGCTCGTATTTGTTGTTGTAGGATATGTTCTCGTTAAGACGCCTTTGGCAAATGCAGGAAATCCTGATGATCCGGCACCCCCATCGGCAATGGTTTAAATAAAAAATAATCAATATTTCAGTAACCCCACTTTTCAGTGGGGTTATTGTTCATTAATTCACCCTCGTACTTATTCCGATGTGGCTTAAATAAGTCACTGGTTTAATCAACTGCATCAGTGCGGAACAGTCCGGCAAGTTTAGAACACAAATGTTTAGTAAAAACAAAAAGAAAATTGTCAATTACCTGGATTTAACCCCGGAAAGAAAGAACGAACATTTTCAAAATGATTCCGGCGATCTGTTCATAATTATTCCCCGATTCTACAATAAAATTTTATTACGACTAATAGTACCGTTATTGAAAAAACCGAATGTACATTACCGGTTGGATGAAATTGGTAAAGTCTGCTGGTTAAAAATAGACGGTGCTAAAACTGTTGGGGAAATATGTGATGAAGTGTCAGCCATTTTTGGTGAAAAAGTTGAACCGGTGCATGATCGGGTAACGGCTTTTTACTCATCACTTTATCGGATGGATTTAATTACATTTAAAGAACTAAAAAAAGAAAAAAGGAATTAGTATGTCAAATATTTTGAGTCATCTTAAACCCGAGTTGGTATGGCATCACTTCGGAGAAATTTGTAAACATCCAAGACCCTCGAGAAAAGAAGAAAAAATCGCTCAATATGTAATTGATTTTGCAATTAAAAACAATCTGGAATACAAACGGGATAATTTTGGCAATATTGTAATAAAAAAACCCGCAACAAAAGGATACGAAAACAAAACAGGTATAGTTTTACAAGGTCATTTGGATATGGTTGCTGAAAAAAACAGCGATGTAACACATGATTTTGAAAACGACCCTATTCAACCCTTTATTGATGGTGATTGGGTAAGAGCAAAAGGTACAACTCTCGGTTCCGATAATGGTATTGGTGTTGCTGCGGCGCTTGCAGTGCTGGAATCAAATGATATTGAACATGGACCAATAGAAGCGCTTTTTACTCTTGATGAGGAAACCGGACTATTTGGAGCGCAGGCACTGCAATCCGGCTTTTTGGAGGGAAAGATTCTCATTAATCTCGACTCTGAAGAAGATGGAGCTCTCTACATTGGTTGTTCAGGTGGAAAAAACAGTTTTGTTTCTTTCCCGTATAATTTAGTTAATAATTCCGGCGATTCAGTTTCCTATCAGGTTAAAGTAACAGGACTCAAAGGAGGTCATTCCGGTCTTGAGATACACACAGGAAGAGTTAATGCAATAAAAGTAATGGCCAGAGTACTGCTTCAGGCAGTAAGAACTGTAGGAATTGAGTTAGTATCCATCAATGGTGGTAGTAAACATAACGCAATTCCGCGTGAAACATTTGCCAATGTTGTGGTTTCGGCTGATAGATCAAATGAATTTGAGAACCTGTTAAATGAATTACAAACAATCATTAAAGCAGAGAACAGCAGTAGTGAGCCTGATCTAAAAATTACTTATGAGAAAGTGAACAATTTTAATAAGGTAATTGAAAGTGGAGTAACCACTTCTTTATTAAGAGCTTTAATGGGAGTACCAAATGGCGTTTTCAAAATGAGTTATGATATTCCGGGTCTTGTGGAAACCTCAACAAATCTTGCTGTTATTGAAACAAAAGAAAATACGATTGAAATTATTCTTAGTCAGCGAAGCTCGGTTGAGTCTGAAAAAGAGGAAGTCGTTCGTGCAGTCGGTTCGGTATTTGAACTGGCAGGGGCTACCGTAAAAACCGGTGATGGGTATCCGGGGTGGAAACCGAATATCAAATCACCAATACTAGCAACAGTAAAGAATGTTTATAAGAATATGTATGGTAATGAACCTGAAGTTAAAGCTATCCATGCGGGATTAGAGTGTGGGATTATAAATGAAAAATATCCATATATGGATATGATATCCTTTGGACCTACAATTTTGGGTGCACATTCACCCGATGAAAGAGTTCAGATAAGCACTGTAGCAAAGTTCTGGGATTTATTGAAAGGTGTCCTTAAGAATTCACCATCAAACTAGAATGTAAGCCATTTTTAAACCTGCCGGTTTTGTTACTGTCATTCAAAGCCGGCAGTACTTTTTTATAGGAGTACAATGGAAGAGAACATTATAGAAAAAAAAGAACCACCTGTTGTTTTACGCTGGACTGTTTTACTTCTGATTAGTCTGGCAATGTTCGGTAATTATTATGTGTATGACTGCATAAGTCCTCTTGCCGATTTGCTTAAAACACAGCTTGGCTTTTCGGATTCGAATATCGGAATGTTAAATGCAATATACAGTTTACCGAATATTTTAATGGTTTTTATCGGTGGATTAATTATCGATAAAATTGGTACGCGAAAATCGGTATTAATTTTTACACTGCTTGTAGGTATTGGTGCCGTTATTCCTGCCCTTGAAGGAAATTTTTATGTTATGGTAGTTGGAAGATTGATTTTTGGTCTTGGGGCTGAATCAATGATTGTTGCCATAACAACAATTGTCGCAAAATGGTTTAAAGGAAAAGAACTTTCATTTGCTTTCGGATTAAATCTTACGGTAGCTAGACTGGGTTCTTTCCTGGCATTAAATTCACCTACATGGGGGAAAGGACTGTACGATAGCGGCTGGCAGGGACCTCTTTATGTTTCAGTGGCCGCAGGGATTTTTTCAATATTTTGTATCGTAATTTATTTTGCCGCCGATGCTTATGCTTCAAAACACTATAATACCTCAAAAGATGGAAGCAGTGAAAACATCGATTTTAAGCAAATTTTTAGTTTTAACAGATCGTTCTGGATTATTTCACTACTATGTGTGACCTTTTACTCTGCAATGTTTCCGTTCCAGACATTTGCAATTAAATTCTTTCAGGAAGCGCATGGAACGACAAGAGAAGTTGGAGGCAATTTATCGAGTATCCTTACACTTGCGGCGATGATATTTACGCCATTATTTGGATTGCTATCAGACAAAATTGGCAAGCGCTCGTATCTCATGATGTTCGGCTCCTTGCTTATTGTTCCGGTATATCTTATTATGGCTTATAAAATTGATTTGGCTTCGCCGATTGGATTAACGGGAGGCTTATCGGTTGACCTTGCTTTCTTTGGTATTGAGAAAACTATCATACCCTATTATTTGATTATACCTATGGCTATGATGGGTATTGCCTTTTCTCTGATTCCTGCTGTAATGTGGCCCTCAGTTGCATTAATTGTAAATGAAGAAAAACTTGGCACTGCTTATGGTCTTATGACAATGATTCAGAATATTGGACTTTCCGGGTTTAATATTCTTATAGGATGGGCAAATGATTACTCAATGGCCGGGCCGGATAATCCTGGTGGTTATGCCTTGGGGATGTGGATATTTTCCACATTGGGATTTTCGGGACTTGTTCTCGCAATATTATTGAAGAATTCAGATAAGTATCATGGTAAAGGACTTCTGGATACTTCAGTAAAAAAATAACTTTACCTAACAAAAGGAGGCGCCCTATGATCCGGAGGTTATTATTTTCTCTATTCTTCTTTTTTGGATTTTTTCCTAATGAAACAAAAGCTCAGGATTGTTGTGGGCTTGAGTATTGTTTGGGTATGGTTATGTATTCCGGTTTAGGCGGAGGGTATGTTTATCAGTGGTATTCTGCCGAAGGACTAAATCATTACATAGATGTTTATAATATTCTGCGATCCTCAATTTTAACGAAGAAACTGGAGCATTTTGGATCAGGAATTGGTTTTGCAATCAATTGCAAATTTTTTCAATATGGAATTGAGTA
>CAYTLQ010000167.1:0-8491 GCA_964438715.1 uncultured Ignavibacteriaceae bacterium | reverse complement strand
GTATAAACATATACGCCTGATGCAAGATTTTCAGCATTAAAGGTAACGAGATGCGAACCTGCATCTTTTGCACCTTCGAATACTGTAGCAACTTCACGACCGATCATATCGTAAACTTTCAGTGTTACATCTGACTTTTCAGCTAATGTAAAACTAATAGAAGTTGCAGGGTTAAAAGGATTAGGATAGTTTTGTTCAAGATCAAATTTATTTACTAATCCGGCATTATCTTCAACATCAGTAACAGTGAAGGGAACTGCAGCAACATAAATAACTGAAGGATTAGTAAGGACAGGATCATGTCCGGTATATCCACGCTCGTAGTTATAGAAGCTAAATGCTTTATAGCTTGTTCCACTTCCTGCAAGATACGGAGCAAGGTGACTGCTGTTTTCATTCATACCATCAGTCATAGTAAGATTAACAGGGGTTGACCAGTTACCAGTGGATGTTCTGTACGACATATAAATATCGCAAAGACTATCGCCTGCAGTGGGTGATCCATTAACCCATGTAGCTGCCCAAACTGAACCGTCGGCGCTTCTAGCTAAGTAAGGTGAGGGGCCCATCTGACCAAGACCGGGACCATCGAATTTTCCAAATGTTGAGTCGGTGATTCCTTCGAACACAACTTTACCAGCCCAACCTGATGCAGTTTTGTAAACTTCAACGACAGCATTTACACCGCTGTTGTTATCAACTGTAGTATCGGTTACACAGATGAGAAGGTGAGGATAGCCATTAGCATCAACATTGATATCTCCGCCGTAAGAAACAAACGCATCACCCTTTATGTAATCGTATAATCTGTCATATTTGGTGAGTCCGGGGATAGTGCGGAAGTCAATAACTTCAAAAGCATCCCAATCGGCACCATTAGCGCTCTTTTTAGAAACTGCAGGATACCAACCGCTGACAATCGGGTTTGCAGGGTTAGGATCAGTAAATGTTCCGAGCATACCAACCCATACATTCGATCCGCTTGAAGCACCACCAAGGCAGATGTTACCGCCATCGTTAAATACTGAAGAAGCGAAACTAAAAGTATCTATGGTTGAGAAATCAGTGGTTTTGAAGATTTTATAGCTAGCGTTATCCTGATTATCTGTACCCCAGAATAAATCGGGAGTTGTATCGCCGGTCCAAGCAAGTACCTGAGAAGAAAAATTCGGTGGACCCTGATCTATTGCAGCAAAAGGAGTATTTCCTCCGAGAGGTTGGTCTGCGCCGTATCCGAGGAATCCGAAGGCAGATGGATTAAGCTCCGGCCAGGAGAATAAACCTGTTGTTCCGGAAAGTGCACCACCGGTAGGATTTGAAATTGCCATGCTGGGATAACGAGCTAATTTTGTAGCTGCGCCAGCATTAACCTGACCAACACGAGTCCAGGTAACTCCCTGATCGGTTGACAAATTATACCAAAGTGTACCAGAACCGGTTGAATATGTAGATGCCCCTCTGTGAACTAATGCAAGTGCATTAGAACCTGGATCGTAATCCATTGGGTTAAGAACACCAATACCAGGGCCATACGAATTAGCCATTGTATCAACAGCTACCCAGTTTGCTGCACCAGGAACGCGTGGCATTG
This sequence comes from uncultured Ignavibacteriaceae bacterium, assembly GCA_964438715.1. Classification (GTDB taxonomy): domain Bacteria; phylum Bacteroidota; class Ignavibacteria; order Ignavibacteriales; family Ignavibacteriaceae; genus CAYTLQ01. Next base: position 6,900 of record CAYTLQ010000167.1, on the reverse strand, counting down.
GGGTATAGGAATCGCGGGGTACCGGAACGAAATTTTCTTCGTTCATTATAACCGGAGCCTTTTTAGCGACAGTTCTCTTTGCGTCCTGTGCATAGGTAAAATACGGAAGCACGAGTACTGCTAAGAGTAAAACAGAAAGTTTTTTAAGCATAACGCTCTCCTTTTGATTGATGATTTAGTAAATAGATTCATTCAGTTTACACCGCTGTAACTGCTTGTTACAAATTCTTTAGTGAAAAACTAAATTTTCCTGAAAAAATAGAATCCGTTGTGTTGATTTAATTATTTTTTAACACAATGTCAAGAAATTTTTTGGCTTTTGACCCAATTTTAAGCCAAAAATAAGGATTTTTTGCCGTTCATACTAACATTCTTGCTTTTGCGGCTTTTGTTTGGTACCTATTCCGTCAAACTTGCCTTTCAGGGGTATTTCGGTCTATGGAGGACTCCGAACATCTATCCTTATTTCCTAAATTCATTCCGGACACATTTCTTGCATATTTAATTAGGATGACTAATTAATATCCAAATTTGGTATGTTAGTGTTTTCTTCAATTTCCTCAGACCCCTTGCTTTAAAATAAAAATGCGGCAGACAAACTGCCGCATACAAACTCCGACGGTATCCGTTTTCTACAATTTTATACCTGATACATCAGAAACACCTTCAATCGCAGCTATTTCCGCTAATACATCTTTAGCGAGCGGGCTATCAACCGCAATACAAGTAAGCGCTTCCTCACCAATACCCAAACGACCAAGTGAGAGACCTGCTATATTTATGTTATTACGGGCAAGTACTTTCCCTACTGAGGCAAGCATTCCGGGTTTATCGATGTTCAGATAAACAAGCAAATCACCTTCGGGAATCATCTCAAGCCTGAACTGATTCATTCGGACTATCCGTAATTCTTTATTGCCGAATACCGTACCGGAGTATATTCCATCAGATCCCCCGGTACACTCAAGTTCTACTAAATTTGCATAGTCAGGATGCTGTCCGCAAAGTGTTTCTTCATATAACAAACCGGCTTCATTTGCAAGAAAGCCGCTGTTAATTAAATTGACGGAGTCGCTTGTTTTTCCGGCAAGATACCCTTTTACTGCCGCCGCTGTCAGTAAACCGTTAGCCGATTTTACTAACTCACCATAAAGACGCAGATTGAGTTTTTTTACCTTCCCGGTTGTCAGCTGTGATGCAAGCGCACCAAGTTTTTCAGCAAGTTTTACATACGGCGCAAGTGCCTGATTTCCTATTGCCTCAAGTGCTGCAGCATTTACGGCGCCCCTCACTTCCTGTTTTTCAAAAAGATCGATGATTTGTTCCGCAATCTGAATTGCAACCTTCTCCTGTGCCTCTTCGGTTGAGGCGCCGAGATGAGGTGTAGTTACAACTTTAGGATGCCGGAAAAGCGGATGGTTAAAATCGGGAGGTTCTTTTTCATAAACATCAAGGGCGGCACCCGATACTTTTCCGGTATTAAGTCCTTCAAGTAAATCATCCTCGTTAACTATTCCACCTCGTGCGCAATTAATAATCTTCACACCATCTTTACATAAGGCTAAGGTTTTTTTCGATATAAGACCACGGGTATTCTCATCGAGGGGAACATGGAATGTAATAAAATCGGAAAGCAGAAAAATTTCCTGCATAGTAACTAGAGATACTCCGATCTTTGCCGCCATCTCAGGAGATAGAATCGGGTCGTAACCTAATACCTCCATTCCAAATGCCTTTGCTCTTACAGCTACTTCTCTTCCGATCTTTCCCAGACCTACAACACCAATTTTTTTACCATAAAGTTCTGTTCCTTTGTAAGTTTTCCGATCCCATTTTCCTGCTTTTATTGAGGCATCTGCCTGAGGAATGTTTCTACATAACGACAAAAGAAGCGACATTGCATGCTCGGCAGTGGAGAGCGTATTGCCGCCGGGGGTATTCATAACAATAATCCCTTTACGGGTTGCAGCCTCAACATCAATATTATCTACCCCTGCACCAGCCCTGCCGATTACTTCCATTGTATTCATTAATTCAATCATATCCGGCGTAACTTTGGTATCACTCCGAACAATAAGTCCATGGTAACTCCCGATTACCTTTTTTATTTCATCGGCTTTCATTCCCGGATTATAAAAAACTTCGTAGCCGGCTTTCTGCAAAACTCCGACAGCTTTTTTATCAACGCTATCGGTTATTATAATTTTTTTGGACATAATAATATTCTACAATACTGAAGCAATTTTCTGAACGATAAGCTCTTTTTTCACATTCCCGATAATCTTATCGACAACCTGGCCATTCTTGAAAAACAAGAGTGTAGGAATACTGCGGACACCAAATTTCATTGCAGTCTGATCGTTTGTATCCACATCGAGTTTTCCTACCTTTAGCTTACCTTGGTATTCATTTGCAAGTTCCTCAACAACGGGAGCAATCATCTTGCAGGGTCCGCACCAAACTGCCCAAAAATCTATCATTACCGGTATATCTGATTTTTCAACTTCTGTAGCGAAATTCTCATCGGTTATTTCTACTGGTTTCATTTCTCTATTACTATTGTTTTATTTAGTTAGTTTAACTTCTTAATTCTTCTGATTATACCTGCGGCCCGTTTTGGCCTACATAATTTACAACATCCTCACCGCCATCTGCATTGATAACACAACCCGATATCCACTCTCCGCCATCCCGGCAAAGAACGGAAATTACCTTGGCTACATCTTCCGGAGTTGTTAACCGGTTACGGGGATTTTTCCTCTTTGCCACTTCAATCATAGGGATGTTACCGGGAATCTTTCGTAAGGCAGGTGTATCGGTAACGCCGGCCATTATAGCACAAACACTTGCCTCCATATAACCAAGTTCGTAAGAAAGCTGACGAACATGAGACTCAAGTGCCGCTTTTGCGGCAGAAACCGCTCCATAATAAGGAATCGATGTCCTGCCACCGGAGCTGGTCATCGCAAAGATACGAGCTTTCTTTTCAAGCATACCGCGTGATACTACATCCTGTGTCCAATATACCAGCGAATGTGCCATAACATCTAAAGTCATTTCCATTTGGGCTTTCGTGAGTGCTACTTCTCCCTCTTTAGGAATAAAGGACTTCAAAGTGCCGAACGCCAACGAGTGAAGAATTACACGAATCTTTGGCTGTACCGATTTCTGAAGTGAATCAAGTAGTTCCCTTCGTTTTTCCTCGTCGGCGGCATTCATATTATGAAAGCTATACTGAACCCCGCTTTTCCCTATTTCCTCTTTAATCCGTTCAACATTGGCTATTGTTGCCTGGCGGTCGAGATGAACACCAATAATGTTGTAGCCATCTCTGGCAAGTTGAATTGCAGCAGCCTCTCCGAAGCCGGATGAAGCACCTAAAATAAGAGCCCAGTGTCTGTCATCATTATTCATACTATTTGCCTGCGTCACTTTGTAAATTCTTGAAAAAAAAATTCAGGGGGTAAAAATACGAAAGTAATTCATTCCTATCAAGGAAAGGATAGCAATGTCTTATTTTGAGACTTTCTTTAGGGTTCACCTGAAAAATCTTAGAAAAAGTAAATTGTAATTTTCTCCGGACTTCGGATGATGGTTCACAACTAAAATACATTTCTTGCCTTACTTATTCACCGTACTAATCTTTCACTTTTTTTCAAAGTTACGGTCTAAACAGTTTTATAGTCACGATGGGACGAAATTTATTACTAGCTATTTTTTCGGTGGATACTCCCAACAACCAAAATATTAAGTGAACCGATAATCTCTTCCGGAAAGTTCAAGTAATTGTGTAATTCCGATAAATGGTTGTTATTCCCAAAAAAATTTTCTCTGAATCAATTTTTGACTTTTTGAGCAGTTTATTGAGAAATAGCGATGTTATGCTTTTTCATAATCATAGCCCATTCGTCATATGGCAAGATTTCCGATTCATCTATCAACATTACGGGAATATCATCCTGTATCCGATATTTTCTCCTTGTTACCGGATCTGTTGAAATAAGACTATTTTCCTCCAGCACGAGCGGGGCACGGGTTTCGGGGCAACATAAAATTTTCAGGAGTTCTTCTTTTATCATATATTGGAAATTATTTCGTTATTCTGAAACAATTTTTAATTTTTCGAAATATAACAGATAGTAAAATACGAAAAATAGAAAGGCTCTTCCTATGAGATTTACGGCTGTGATATTGTTTTTCATCATTTTCGCCTTTAGGCTCCACAGTCAGGATATAGTGGATTCTCTTGGCGATAAAAAATTACTTCAACTGAGCGGTTATAATGTTTTTCTTGAATATATCTCCGATAAAAAATGGGAGGAGATTGTTAAGGAGATTTATCGCTCCGGTGAAGAGAAAATACAGAGCTTTAATTCCAGAGAAAATGTGTATATTCTTTTTGTTGGGGTTAAAGATCTCAACGAATTTCACATCATACACAGAAATGAAAAGGGTGCTACCGAAAGGATCGTGGAACAGGAAAATGTTTATTTCATTTGGTTAGATGATGATCTGAAAGATGATTATGAGGTAAGTTTTGAAGTTGTGAAACGAGCCAGCGCTCTGCAAAAGGATTTTAATTCAATAAAAAGCTGGTTTGCCGGACTAAAGACTGATGCAGATCAAACCAGAGGACCGGGAGAAAAATTTTCTTATTATTATAAGATACTAAAAATTGAAAACATTGTTATCCCCTGCGATATCAATATTGGTCTCAAAGTACTTAACAGTTCAACAGAAAAATATTCCACCTCGGTTAGTTATATAAATCACGAAATCAGTTATTACAATATCTCTCTCGGTGTAAGCGCCACTTCGGGAGTAGAAAAAAATTTTCTGATTAAAGACAAACAACTCTATATTTCCGACAAAGGGAAAAAAGAATGGCAAGGTCAGTTTATTCTTGGTTTTAATTTTCATTTCGCAAGAGATGTCGATGATTGGGATCCCAGTCCAAAGGTATGGACATCGGAGTTTTGGAACAGTTTTCACAGGCGACTTAATATTTTCACAGGGCTGGAGATTTCTACAAAACCCCTTGACAATCTCTACCTCGGTCTGGGAATTAATATTACAAAGGATATTCAAATGACAGGGGGTATCGTATGGCGCAATAACGCACAACTAAATAACGGACAGGATGTCGGCGATATTAATTCAATTGATGATTTGAACAACTACTTCCCCAAAAAGTATGAACAAAAATTTTACTTCGGACTTTCCTTCAGCACGGGCATGGTTGCGAGGATGCTGGGTGTAGCTCCATAAATGTCTGCACTAAGTGCGTGTACGAAGTAACCTTCGCGCTAATTGTATATCTTCCGTTGTTGTAATTTTAAAGTTAAGAGCCGAGCCTTCAACAAGATTGATTTTTTCACCTGTTCGTGAAACAAGCATCGATTCATCCGTTCCGGTGAAACCATCTTCTGCGGCTTTGTCCATGGCCATTTTCAGTGAAGCAAATGTAAAAGTTTGTGGCGTCTGTACATAGTAAATAGTCGACCGATCAATGTACTCAAGTCCTGAATCATGCTCTTTTACTAATGTATCTTTTGCCTTCAAACAAACCAGCGAATTACCTTTTTCTTTTGCTGTTATAAGCGCCTTTGTTAGTAATTCCGGTGAAAGAAACGGTCGGGCCGCATCATGAACAGAAATCAAGTCGTCGGGTTCAGCAGAAATCGAATTCAAAACGGAATAGACACTGTCTTGTCGTTCCTTACCGCCAGCAACGATTGAACGAAGCTTGGTGAGTCGGTACCGGCTTTTTAATTTTTTTATGAGTGAAAAATAGTCAGGGTGAACAGCCACAGCAATTTCATCAATCAGTCTGCATTTCTGAAAAATCAGAAGGGTATGCACTATGAGTTCGCGTCCCCCAAATTTAAGATATTGCTTTGGCAAACCTGAACCTGCACGGCGGCCTGAACCAGCCGCCGGCAGTACGGCAATAATCCTCATAATATCAGCATTGCATCACCGTAGGAGAGGAAACGATATCCTTCCTTCAGTGCCTTCTTATAGGCTTTCATAACAAATTCAGTTCCGCCAAATGCACTTACCAGCATCAGTAATGTCGATTCAGGGAAATGAAAATTAGTAATGAGTTTATCAACAATTTTAAAGTCGTATGGGGGATGAATGAATTTGTCCGTCCAACCTTTGTTCTGCCGCACGAATCCTTCTGCAGTAACACTTGATTCAAGTGCCCGGACAGTACTGGTGCCAACAACAAAAACATTTTTCCCGCCCGATATAGCTTTATTTATTCTTTCAGCTGAATCGCGGGTTATCTCAAAATATTCAGAATCCATTTTATGTTTGGTAAGATCCTCTACTTCGACAGGACGAAAGGTTCCAAGCCCTATATGCAAGAGAACCGGAACGACATCAACACCTTTCTTTTTTATTTTTTCAAGAAGTCGATTGGTGAAATGCAAACCGGCAGTGGGAGCTGCAACTGAGCCATCGGTTTTTGCATAAACAGTCTGATAGTTTTCTTTATCCGAAGCTTCTGCATCGCGCTTAATGTATGGTGGTAATGGTGTTACGCCAATGTTCTCGACTGCTTTATAAATGTTCGTTGATTGGTTAAAGCGAACCGTTCTGCCGCGCGATGTAGTGTTGTCGATGATTTCACACCAGAGGTCATCCGTAAAATAAATTTTGTTTCCGATACGCACTTTACGCGCAGGATCCACAATTACATCCCAGATGCATTCATTTGTATTAAGTTCCCGAAGGAGAAATACTTCAATTTTTGCGTGTGTTTTTTCTTTTTTCCCGAATAACCGGGCCTGAAAGACTCTTGTCTCGTTAACAACGACCACATCACCTTCTTCCATATAATCGGCAACATTCGTGAACGATTTTGTCTCGATAGTCTGATTCTCCCGGTTA
>CAYTLQ010000166.1:0-14074 GCA_964438715.1 uncultured Ignavibacteriaceae bacterium | reverse complement strand
ATAAGGGAAATACTTTGTTCTTAATGACCCAAAAAATCATCCCTCAAGCAAAAATCTTTTATCAATGTCTAACTCAAATGAAAATTCATAGTTTCGATAAGAAATTTCTTTTAATTTTCGCCTCTATATCGGATTTTAGGTGAATTATACATAACTTTCATTTACAGATTTTGAAAATTATTTCCCCGATACAAAGGGTTAACACACATGAATAAATGTGAGAAGTTATGAACAGGAAAATTATTCTAATCTTCTTCCTCTTTCTTATGGCTCCCGGCTATTTTTCACAGACTACCCAGAAAATTACCTTAACTTTGAAGGATGCTCTGGCAATTGCACAAGAAAAGAACTGGGATATTCGTATTGCCGGAGAGGATATTAAACGCGCAGAAGAGCAAATTAATGAAGCGTACTCTAATGCGTGGCCTTCAGTATCTTTTACAGGAAGGTATGTCCGAAATATTAAACTTCCGGTACTTTTTATTCCTCCGAACACAGCGTTTAATCCATCACCTGAGACGCAAACTTTTGAACTTGGTTCCGATAATAGTATAGACGCGGGAATTACTCTTACACAAGTACTCTATAGTCAAAAAGTAAATACTGCCGTTCAAATAGCCGATGAATATGCAGAATATTCACGAAAAGGAGAACGGGCGAAAAGGTTAGAGGTGACGCTTGCAGTTAAGAAAGCATTTTACAATGTACTGCTGATGAAGGAGATGGTTGCGGTGAGCAAAAAAAGTTATGAATTAGCCGAAGCAAATTTCAAAAATGTCAGCGCTCTTTATAATCAGGGAGTTGCTTCTGAATATGATGTATTGCGTGCAGAAGTTCAAAAAGCAAACATGCAGCCGGCATTACTTCAGGCTGAGAACAGTTATCAACTGACTTTAAATTATCTCAAAAATCTTCTCGCATTGGATATTGACACAGAGGTAGATGTTCAGGGTGAATTTGTGTACGAAAAGATTTCTCCTGAAATAATTACCTCAGCTAATGAAACAGCACTGGCAAATAATCCGTTTTTACAGCAGTTAAAAATTAATGAATCTCTCTTAGAGAAAAACCTTACTATTGAAAAGTCGGAGTATTATCCAACTCTTGCAATGTTTGGCCAATATCAGTGGCAGACACAGGACAATACATTCAAATTGCAGAATTATAAATGGGCAGAAAGTTTTATGGTTGGATTGCAACTATCGTATAATATATTCGATGGATTTCGCAGAGGAGCAAGAATTGAGCAGGTAAAAATTGATAAAGAAAAAATTTCGCTCACAAGGAAAAAAGTTACTGAAGGATTAAAAATACAGATTCAGCAGGCACAGATGAAAATGAATGAAGCGGCAAAAAGAATTGAATCGCAGTTAAAAAACTTAGAACAAGCTGAAAAAACAGTTTCGATTGCAGAAACACGGTTTAAGAGCGGAATAGGTACACAATTAGAAATAATAGATACACAGACAGCCCTTACTTATGCACGAACGAATTATGCACAAGCTGTTTTTGATTACCTCTCTGCAAAAGCAGACTGGGAATATTCAGTAAGCATTGAAGAATGAAGGAGATTACAGTGAAAACAATTTTATTTAAAGATACTTATACATTGTTCGCTCTTATGCTACTCATTCTCTTGATTGAGGGTTGTGGAACGAATGAACAAAATGATAAAAAAGAAAAAAAAGTTACCGATGCAATTGCAGTCAGGACAGAAAAAGTTGTAAGAAAAGATATTGATATCACAAAAGTTCTATCAGGAACTCTGGAGGGAGAGGAGCAGGCAAATGTAGTGGCAAAAATTCCGGAGAGAATTACTGCGATAAAAGTTAAAGTTGGCGATTATGTCAAGGCGGGTGATCTAGTTGCCACGCTCGATAAAACAGGTGCTTCATCTCAGTATTATCAGGCTGAAGCGGCATTTCTTAATGCTTCGAAAGACCTTGAAAGAATGAAGGCTTTGCTGAAAGAAGGTGCAATTTCTCAACAAATGTTCGATGGTGCGCAAACTGCCTTTAATATTGCAAAGGCAAATTTTGAAGCCGCACGAAGTGTGGTTGAACTTACAGCGCCTATTTCCGGTGTGGTTATTTCGCTCAATGTCAGCGTTGGCGATATTGCTTCTCCTGTAACACCCTTGATGAGTATTGCATCAATCGGAACGATGAAAGTTATATTTAATCCGGGAGAAGGTGATATTGCAAAAATTGGAAATGGAACGACTGTGGATTTGTTCTCGGAGCAGAAACCCGATATTGTAATCAGAGCACGAGTTACAGAAAAAAGTAAATCCGCCGATCCGCTATCAAGAACCTTTCAGGTAAAGGCGCTATTTCCCAATACTTCCGATAGATGGTTTATGCCGGGAATGTTTGTTAAGGTGAAATTGAATCTTGACAAAAGACAGCAAATTCTTGTTGTACCAAATGTTTCTCTTGTAGGAACAGGTGACTCACGATTGGTTTATGTTGTAGAAAACGGTATTGCAGTACAAAAAACAGTAAAAACAGGAATAAGTGACGGTACTTATACAGAGATTATTTCCGGTTTGAATGAAGGTCAGGAAGTAGTAACGATTGGGGCGCTCACTATCCAGAATGGCTCTGTGGTAACAGTGCAAAATAATTAACGAAGCAACAGAGCTGGAGTAAGAAATGAAATTAGCTGATGTATCGATAAGCAGACCGGTATTTGCTACCATGATGATTATGGCGCTGGTAGTATTGGGTTTGTTTTCGTTTATTAAACTTAATGTTGACCTCTATCCGGAAGTTGACATACCGTATGTTATCATCACAACAGTTTTGCCGGGTGCAGGACCCGAACAGATAGAGACGGATGTAACGAAAAAAATCGAGGATGCTGTAAATACAATTTCAGGAGTGGATTTTATACAGTCAACTTCTCAGGAAAATGTTTCGTTGGTTGTTATTGCATTTAAACTGGAAGTTGATGGGAAACTTGCGGCACAGGATGTTCGGGAAAAAGTTTCTGCAATACGGGCAATTTTACCTCAGGAAATAGAAGATCCTGTTATACAACGCTGGGACCCCGCAAGTTTTCCGATTATGTCGTTAGCTGTTTCCGGAAAGGGAACTGAAAAAGAAGTAACAACCTTTACAAAAAATATAATTAAAAAGCGACTTGAAAATGTACCGGGTGTTGGTGCGGTAGAGTTAGTTGGCGGCGCAGAGCGGGAAATTATTATTGAGGTTAATCCTTCACGGCTTGAGGCATATAATCTCTCAATTCAGGATGTAATTCAGAATGTTGGAGCCTCAAATGTTGAAATACCAGGGGGAAATCTTACAAAAGGAAGCAGGCAGGTTTTGCTTCGTACTATGGGAAAATTTGAAAAGATAGAGGACTTTAACAGAGTTGTAATCGCGAATCCTAAAGGAGTTCCTGTCTATCTTTCTGATGTGGCAAAGGTTATTGATGGTGAAAAAGAGAAGACAAGCTTAACCCGTCTTAATGGGGCTAATGCAGTTGGCTTGAATATTATTAAGCAGTCAGGAAGTAATACTGTTGAGGTAGCTGAGGGAGTAAACAAGCAAATTGAAAAACTGAAAGAGGAATTACCTTCAGATATTAAAATCGTCGTTGCCTCGGACAACAGTATTTTTATCCATCATTCAATTAATGATGTATTATTTGATATTGTATATGGTGGTCTTCTTGCGGTAATAGTTATTTACCTGTTCCTTGCGAATATGAGGGCAACGATAATAAGCGCGCTTGCATTGCCCTCATCGATAATTGCAAGTTTCATTATGATGAGCGTGTTGAATTTCACATTAAATATGATGTCACTTCTGGCTTTATCGCTGGCTGTAGGGCTATTGATAGATGATGCAATAGTTGTAATTGAGAATATTTACAGGCACATGCACCAGGGGGAGAGCCCTGTAGAGGCGGCAAAGTCAGCATCACAGGAAATAGGTCTTGCTGTTATGGCAACAACCTTTACAGTAGTAGCCGTTTTTGTTCCGGTTGCATTTATGCCGGGTATTGTCGGTCGATTCTTTTATCAATTTGGTATGACTGTTTCGGTTGCAGTTCTTGTTTCGCTGTTTGTTGCATTTACTCTTACTCCAATGTTATCTGCAAGGTGGTTGAAAAAGGAGGATGAAGATCTTAGCCCCGCCGGAAACATCTGGACAAAATTCTTATATTATTTTAATCACATGTTTGAGTGGTTCAGCGAAAAATATAAAAATGCATTAGGGTGGTCGTTAAGGCATCGTCTAACAGTTATTGTTTTATCAATACTGGTATTTCTCGCAAGTTTTATGATTTTAGGGGCATTGGGCTCGCAATTCTTTCCTGATACGGACCAGGGCGAGTTTTATATAAATGTAAAATCTGCACCGGGCAGTTCGCTCGAACAAACCTCTCTCATCTGCAGTGAAATAGAAAAAAAATTGGAAGCGAAGAAAGAGGTGGTGACTGTACTTACAACGATTGGCGCCGGTAACGACCCTGTAACACGGGCATCGTTGTTTGTGAAACTTGTTAATAAGAGGGAACGCACAGTCGGATTGCAGGAGTTTATTGATACATTCCGCGAAGAAATTAAACAAATACCGGGGGCAAAATTTGCATTTCTTTTACAAGGCGGACCGGGCAGCAATGAAAAACCACTTACTTACAGTATCCGTGGTGAGAATATCAATACACTTAAATCCATAGCAGAAAAAGTTGAGAAAATAGTCAGATCTGCTGAAGGTACCGTGGATGTTGATAATAGTCTTGAAACTTCCAAACCGGAAGTGCGCATTAAAATAGACCGGGAAAAAGCAAATGACCTTGCTGTAAATCCCTATCTTGTTGCATCAAGCGTACGGGCAATGGTTGATGGATTTGTTTCGACTCAGTATCAGGAGGGTGATGAGCAAATTGATGTGAGAGTGAAGCTCGATAAAGAAAGCCGTACAGACCTTCATGATATTGAACAACTGACGGTTAAGAGTGGAAAAAATCTTCCGGATGGCACGCATTTTTTAGTTAAACTTGGAGACATTGCCGAAATAACGGAAGGGGAAGGACCCTCGCAGATTAACCGATATGCTCGGCAGAAAGAAATTCGTGTGGATGCAGGACTCTCGGGAATAACGCTCGGCGTGCTTCTGGATAAATTAAAACCCCAAATTGAAAATATTCCTCTTCCACCCGGCTATACAATCAGTATTGTTGGCGAAGGTGAACAGCAGGCAGAGTCTTTCGCAAATATTCTGCTCTCGCTTGCACTGGCCATAATCTTTGTATATATAGTACTCGCGGCACAGTTCGAAAGTTTTATCCATCCTTTCTCAATAATGTTAGCTCTGCCAATGTCAATTATTGGCGCCGCATTATTTTTATTGTTTTTCGGTAGTACAGTTTCGGTAATGTCGTTGATTGGTATAATAATGCTTATGGGTATTGTAACGAAGAACGGTATTCTGTTAGTGGACTATACAAATGTATTGCGCGAACGCGGTTTAAGCAGATTTGATGCACTTGTTAAGGCAGGTCCGACACGGTTACGCCCAATCCTTATGACAAGTTTTGCAATGATTTTCGGTATGGTTCCGGTAGCTTTCGGACTGGGAGAAGGTTCGGAATTTCGTGCACCAATGGGGCAGGCGGTTATCGGAGGACTAATAACCTCTACATTACTTACCTTATTTATTGTTCCTGTGGTGTATAGTGTATTAGATGATTTTTCAATAGTAAAGATTTTCAAAAAAATCACGGGTACATTCAGCAAAAAATAACTCCGTCAGTCGGTTTTGCTATGCCGCATAGTATTGCATAGTCCTTTAATTTAATGCAAACAATGAGAGTGATAAATGAAACTTGCATTCCTTGTTTACCATGATGTTTTAGATGCGCAGATTACTGCAGTATTGGACAAATTAAATATTGATTATTATACAAAGTGGGAAAATGTAAAAGGTAAGGGACATCAGACTGATCCGCACCTTGGCACAAGAACTTTTCCCGGTTATAATTATGTCCGGTTAATTGCAATAGAAGATGATTCTCTTGTGAATCCATTAGCTGAGGAAATAAAAAAAATTAATAGCCTTGCACTCCGAAATGATGATAAGGTACGACTTTTTCTTACACCATTAGAAATGATAATCTGAGATATTTACCAATTCTCTTTTTTATTTCTAACAGTTGGATAAATATTTCTCTTTACGGGAAAGAAATCGAAGTAACTCTTGGCATATGAGTATGTTACCCGTATTTTAGAGGATTAAATTTTTAAAATAGGTTAGTGACATTGGCAAGAGGAATTATACCACAAAAAATAAAGGGATTTAGGGACATCGGACCTCAACTCAATCAACTTCGATGGCAAATCATTGAAAAGGCGGGTGCTGTTTACCGCTCCTATGGTTTTGAACACTGGGATACACCTGTATTGGAATATGCTGATAATATCGGCAAGTTTTTGCCCGATGCTGATTCGGTAGCAGAGGGAATATATTCATTCCGTAATCCGGAGAAAGAACCTGTTTATACTGATGAAGGCACAAGGATGCTTGACGGAGCGGGAGAATTCATTATGGAAAATCATTTCATTGCTCTTCGCTATGATTTAACTGCCCCTTTAGCAAGATTGTATTCCGAGCAGTTGTGGTCACCAACCTTTAAGAATCAACTTAAAACATTTTCCGCACCGCTTTTCAGAAGGTATCAGTATGGTCCGGTATATCGATTTGAAGCAAAATTAGATCCGGGAAGGTTTCGGGAGTTCTGGCAATTAGATTTTGATTCTGTCGGGACACAGGATATTGCTTCTGATGCAGAAGTGTGTATGGTTCTTTCCGATGCTCTGGAGGCAATCGGGCTTGAACGAGGAACTTATCGTGTGAAACTTAATAACAGGAAAATATTTAAAGGCTTTCTCTCGGGTATTGGTATCACAGATGAAAACATGGAACAGTCGGTATTAAGGATTATTGATAAAGCCGACAAAATTGGAACCGAGGGAATAAAGCTCGAATTAGGGGGAGGAAGGACAGATAGCTCAGGCGCAAGGATAGAAGGGTTAGGACTTTCTGTATCTATGATAGATGCAATATTACAGTATTTATCAGGATTTGGAAGTATAACGAAGCGCCCGGATATGTTAGACTTCCTTAAAGAAAATATAACTCCGACCGATGTTTTACAGCAAGGGCTTAATGAGCTTAAAGAAATTGATGAACTTCTTCATTCACTTGGTTTTGATGAGTCAAGAGTAATTATTGATCCGACTCTTGTAAGAGGAATGTCTTATTATACAGGACCTATATTTGAGGTTGAGAGTCTGTTATCGTTCAAGGATGAAAAAGGAATTGAACGGAAAGTTGGTTCAATTTGCGGCGGGGGCAGATATGATGGACTTGTTTCAAAATTACTCGGTGTTGATGTACCTGCAACAGGTGCTTCAATAGGTGTTGACAGATTAGCCGAGCTGATTGGTAAGATAAACTTACTAAAAATTTCTTATGCCGGACCGGTACTTGTTGCAGTCTTTGATAACAGTCTGATGTCAACTTATATGTCGATTGCGAATCAGTTACGAAAAAATGGGATACCTGCAGAGATATTTTATGGTATGAAAAAGGGATTAAAGAAACAGCTTGCTTATGCAGATAAATCAGGGTCACCTGCGGCAGTACTGCTTGGTGAAGATGAATTAAAAAAAGGCGTGGTAACAATACGAAACCTGAAACTCGGTGCGCAAATGGCTGAGTCTATTACCGATAAAGCGGAATGGAAAGAAAAAGTTCAAACAGAGGTTCCGCTTGATAAAGTTGTTGATGTAATAAAAGAAATAATTGAGAGCTAATCTGCGCTTTGTAATAAATAGTGCAGGATCAGAAATACTATGAAGCAGAAAAATAGAATAACAACGGTTCGTATTGACGGAAATACTTTAACAACAGATTTGTTGAATAAAATTGCCTGTGATACAGAGGGGAAATACAAGATAACAATAAGCCCTAAAGCTTTGAAAAAGATGCAAAGCTCTTCAGCCTACATTGATGCTATTGTACGAAATGTAAATACGAATAATCAATCTACCCCGTATATTTATGGAGTAAACACGGGATTTGGAGCCAATAAACACAAGTTTATAGGTAATAACGAGAGCGAGCAGATTGAACGCATGGCGAAACTAACCTATAATCTTATAATTAATCATGCAACAGGTGTAGGTGAAAAATTTCCGCGTGAAATTGTGCGTGCGGCAATGATACTACGGGTTAATACCCTCGCAAAAGGATACTCGGGAATAAGACCTGAAGTAGCTGACAAATTAGTAGCGATGATTAATTCTGATGTAACACCGGTTGTTCCGAATCAGGGCTCTGTTGGGGGTAGTGGTGACCTTGCACCGCTTTCTCATATTGCGCTTGTGTTTGCACTTAATCCGGAAGGGAACAATTCTTATTTGCCTTATGGAAAAGTCGAGATTAAGGATGACAGGGGCGGGTATAAAATTGTTGATGCAGAGCAAGGCATGAAGAACATCGGGGGTATTGTTTTACGGGCAAAAGAGGGACTTGCATTAAATAACGGTACTCAGTTTCTCACTGCGCTATGTGCCACAGCTCTGACACTTGCTGAAAAAATACATCGGCAGATGATAGATATCTCTGTAATGACACTGGAAGCAGTTCATGGTACTAAAGATTCACTTGATCCGTTTATTCACAGTGTGCGCAATCTTAAGGGACAATGTTATGTCGCATCGGAAATGCTGGAAAAACTTACGGGTAGCGGCTATGTGTTCGATCCAACCAACAAAGCTGATTATACCTTATACAGGAGAGATATCGAATTACAGATGCTGGAAAAGGAATTGGGATTAAGAGAAAAAATTACTCCAATTAAAGAGCCGATTCAGGATGTCTATTCGGTACGATGTACGCCGCAAGTGCTGGGCGCTGTAATGGATACCATTTCATTTGTAAACTATATTGTTGAATGCGAGGTAAATTCCGCAAATGACAATCCATTGATTAATGTCGATTTTGATGAAAGCAAACGGCTATCAGGGAAGGCAATCTCAGGCGGTAATTTTCACGGTGAACCGATAGCAATGGCAGCTGATTTCCTGAAAATTGCGGTTGCGGAAATGGGCAGTTTATCGGAACGGAGGATTGCGTTATTGCTGGATGCAAATCTCAATAAGGGACTACCTGCTTTTCTGATTGATGCTGAAAGTATTCATGAAGATGGTATGCATTCAGGATTTATGATGTCGCAATATGTTGCAGCTGCATTAGTTGCCGAAAATAAAATTCTTTCTCATCCTGCCAGTGTAGATTCAATTCCTACAAGCAATAACACTGAAGATCATGTTAGTATGGGTACACATGGCGCCAGATTTGCTTTGCAAGTTGCCGAAAATGTGGTGAAAGTAATTGCTATCGAGCTTTTATGTGCCGCTCAGGCAATTTATCTTCGCAAAAATTTTTCCTTAATGGATAGGTACGCAATTCAAAAGCGACTTACGGCGCTGGAGGCAAAAAAGTTTGAGATACAAGAATCTTCTCTGACGGAAGAGGAAAAACATAAAAATATTGAAAAAGCACAGAAGCTTGAAAACGGATTGAAATTTTTAGAGAAAATTGTTAAGGAATATTCACCATCATACAAGTGCAGTAAACACTCGGACAAAATTCTGCGAAAACTCCATAGTTTACTGAGTGAACATAAACTGACATTTCCACTATACAAGGATGTTCACATGAAACCCTATTTAGATGTTGTTGCCGATGCAGTAAAAAAAGGCTACTTTTTATCCTGAGCCGAAGTAACCTGTGGGAATGAGAATTAATAATAAAACCTTACACCAAGCCTCAGCATTACACCAGCCATATCGTAAGAGCGTTCAAAAATCCGTTTTCTTCCGAGATTATTATCAAAAACTTCATACTGCCAACTTGGTTGTGATGAGTGATAACTAACTTCGCCGATAATCTCAGAGCGTTTACCAAGCGGATGCATAACACCAAAGCCTAATCTCCAGTTAAAATCGGCGGCGCCTTTAATGTTATCATTATCGGGGTCGGTATAATCTCTGTACGAAATAATAAGTAATTCAAATCCCAATCCGCCGCTGACAAACCCGCGCAGTTTACTATTGCCTAAAGGAAAATTAGCGGTCATATTAAACATTATGGGGAAAGAGTGAAGATTTGTTTTAGCGCGTAACTCATTAGTTGTACCGTAAACGCCCCCGTTATTGTATTCATTAAATTCATTAATAAGTTTCTGATCGACAAAGGTTTTGTTAAACCAGTCTATACTTCCACCAATATCAAAATTATCATCAATATATTTTCCCCATTCATAACCGACAATAAAGCCGCCATCTGTGACGGACGGATTATAAAAACCTATTTTTACCGTTGATGATTTTTCCTGTGCCTGAACAAGAGAATACGAGAATAAAAGAAACAGGCACAAAACATAAATATTTCTCATAATATTGTCCTTATTGTATTACCCTAAAATGGTTCAAAGATAATACCAAAATAAGTATTTAATTATTTTGCAGGATTAACAATTACACGAACGGTCTGTTTACTAAAGTGGACTATATGTACAAAAAGTGTACGGTGGATTTAAAAAAAATAGGCCCCTCCAGCCATGAGGGGCCCGATAACTTAGCCAGTCGGGATTACTTGAAGAGCGAGAGCACTTGCTGTGGTGATGCATTGAGCTGAGACAGCATTGCGGTAGCTGCCTGTCCCAATATCGAACCACGAGTTGCATTCAGCTGTTCCATTGCAGCATCTGCATCAAACAGACGGCTGACAGAGGATTGAGCGTTTGCAATACTGACATTGAGAGTTTCCTCACGAATGTCAAGCCTCTGAACAAAATTACCGATTTTACCGAGTGAACTTGCAACTGATGATTTCAAGGTTGACAGGTTTGCCTGCAAAGTTGAAAGTGTTGCTGAAGTGGTAATACTTGTTTCGGTAACGGATTTGAAGTTACTGAGCGAAGTATTAAACCCATTCGAAGCAGAAGTTGCAATTGATGAAGCAAAATCGAGAGTCATTAAGTCAGAGTAGCTGTTTCCAACCTGGAAGACAAATCCGGATTCTGCAACTCCGCCACCCGTTAAGAGTGAGGAATTATTGAATCGGGTTGTCGAGAGAATGTTGGAGATCTCCGTAGCCAGCGATTTAATATCATCTGCAATTGCCGAGCGGTCTGATGTCGGGTTAGTAGCATCAGAAATCTTTCCTTCAATCTTAATGATAAGATCGTTTACGGAAAGAAGAGCGCCTTCAGCAGTTGCGAGCATATTTTTCGCTCCGGAAACATTATTCTGTGCAGCTTTCATAACAGAGATTTTACCCTCGAGAGATTTCCCGATTTGAAATCCTGATGTGTCATCTGCGGCAGAGTTAATGCGTTTGCCGGTTGCTAAGCGGATCTGAGCCTGGCTCGTCTCTTTGTTCACTTTTGCTAACGCATAATAAGCAGTTAGCGCGTCGATGTTGGTGTTGATTCTGAACGACATGATTATACCTCCTTGTATATGTTGTTAATATAACGGCTTCCTTGCCTGACCGTTTTGGTTAAGTTAAAACCATTTGCGTAAGAAGGATATCGGTTTTCCTTCTTTTCATACAAGGCGATATCCATGCGGAGCCCGCCTGAGAAACATTTAAATCCAGTTGCCATTTGACATTTCCTTTTTTATTTCGCGAAAAACACTTTTCCAGTTTCCGGGTTCCGGTTGGCGGAATAATCTAACCCCGGGATACCAATCGGTTGATTTTTTGCCTAATTGCCAGCGCCAATCGGGTGCGAAGGCTAAGAGAAGAAATACATTTTTTCCCAGCATCCCTGCTAAATGCGCAACGGCTGTATCTACTGTTATGATAAGATCAAGATTCATAATTATTCCTGCAGTGTCGGCAAATGTCTGCAACTCATTTTCTAAGTTGAAAACATTACTTGGCAAATATTTTTGCAGGTCTTCACTTCTGCCTTTTTGTAAGCTGTAAAAAGAGTAATCGTTTAGTTGAACAATATCACTAAAGTATTCCGGACTGCAAGACCGGTTCCGGTCATTTTTATGATTCGGATTTCCCGCCCAAACAATGCCAACCTTTTTACCGGTAGCAGACCTGAATATTGTACTTTTCTTTTGTACTACATCGTTATTCAGCGTGAAGTACGGAAATGCACTTTTTATGGCGGCATTATCAATGCACATTCTTTCTGCAATGCTTAGTAAAGGAATATGGTAATCGTAATCATCGGGAGAAATGCTTTGTTTGAGCATACCGGCAAAAACTGCATCATTTTCGAGCAATGAACGCAGTTCGGGTTGTGGTTCAAATAAAATCTGCATACCTGACTTTTGTAAAACCGGAAGAAAACGCATAAATTGAAGCGTATCACCAAAACCTTGCTCTGTATAAACAAATAAGCGCTGTCCGGATTTTACAACTCCATTCCAAAGCGATTTTGGATACTGCCGTGGCTTAAGATCGACCTTCCATCGCCATTCATATTCAGCCCATGCTTCCTGTAGTTTACCCATCAGCAGAAGGGTAAGTCCACGATTTTTATGTGCCTCTGCAAAACCCGGGCGTAATTCAATGGCCCTGTCGAACCAATACATTGCTTCATCAAGGCGATTCTGCATACGGAGTACATTACCCATATTATTGGCAAGCTCCGGTACTTTATCATTAATTGTTAGCCCCTGATGTAATGTTTGTTCTGCATCAATTAATTTATCCTGCTGTTGTAATGCAACACCAAGATTGTTATAAGCATTCAAATATTCCGGGGATTTGTGTAAAACTATTTTATAGAAGTTAGTGGCAGATGAATAGTTTTCTTTTTTTAACTGAACATTACCAAGATTATATAAAGCATCTATATTTTCAGGATCAAGCGCATTAGCTCTGATGAAATATTTTTCTGCTTCCTCGAGTCTTGAGAGCGCCTCACATACCACACCTGCATTATTCAGATAATCAGCTTGCTCACAGATGGCAAGAGCTTTTAAGAAATATTCGAGGGCTTCAGAATATCTTCCTAATTTTTGAAGGGTAAGTCCAAGGTTATTGAGAGTAATGTGGTCAGTATGATTTCTTTCAAGGGCTAAAGCGTAATAATTTACTGCCTTTTCAAAAAGTGAAAGTTGAAAACATGCATCGGCAGATAATTTAAGTGCTTCGAATGGATTTGGTGCTAAAGTAACCAGCTCTTGAGCACATTCAAACGCTTCCTTAAAGTTTTTCATTTGAAAATTGAGCTGACCTTTTTTTAACAGCGCTTCGGGGTAATTTGAATAACTCGTATCAACAAGTTGGAAAGCACTTAATGCTTCTCTGAAACGGCCTGCATCAGTGTACACAAGCGCCATGTTATACCAGATATCGTTATCCCCGGGCCGGATTTCAAGTGCAGATTTCAAATCATTTATAGCAGAATCGTAAAGTCGGAGTTCTTTATAACAAAGTGCGCGTGCATTTAATGCATCACTATATGTTGGGTCAATTTCCAGTGATTCTGATAATGCGGTAATAGCCTTCTGATAATCATTTTGCAGATAATACGCCAGCCCAAGATTATAGCGTAACTCAGGAGACTCGGGCATAAGGCGTATTGCACGCCTGAAATAATTTATAGCTTCATCGTATCGCCCTGCTTTTTTACAGGCAATTCCAAGATTTGTTAATGCCTCAACATAATTTGGATTAAGAGAAAGCGCATTTTCGAAGTAATGAATTGCTACTGAATAATTGTTTATATTGTCGTAAATCATTCCGAGATGATTATACGCGGGATAATAATTCTTTTCGAGTGTAATTGATTTGTTAAGATAACGGATGGCTGAGTCTAAATTACCAAGTTGGAATTGTAATGTACCATAGAGGAAATTAGCCCGATGATCGTCCTCTGAACCCTTTAAGAGCAATTCGTACAAAAGCGCCGCCTCACGCAGATTGCCTGCCTGATGAAGTTGTAAAGCGTTTTGTAATGTTGGTTTCATTGTATCTTCTTTTAATCTTTTCTGCTATTTCTCCAACTTCCTTTCCAA
>CAYTLQ010000165.1:0-3562 GCA_964438715.1 uncultured Ignavibacteriaceae bacterium | reverse complement strand
AGATAAAAGTTTGTACAATATATAAAAAAGAACAAACCAAAGTAAAGTTCTCAATAGATAAGTCTCCGTTCGGGCTTAAAATATTCAACGGGAGCTCTTTCTGTCCGGAAAATTTCTTTATAAAGCTCCTCAAAGACTGCCTTATTATTAACAAAATCAGAGTCAGCTATATCAAGAATAAGTAGCGGGGTTTCTGAGTATTTAAAGAAAAATGAATTATAAGCGTCATTAAGTTCTTCGATATATTTTTTTGTGAGCTCAGTTTCAATTTTTCTGTTTCTTTTTCTGATGTTATACATAAGACGCTCAACACTTGACTGGAGATAAACAACCAAATCGGGCAAGCGTAAATTTTTTGAGAGCAACGGATATATTGATTCGTATAATTTGAGTTCTTCAGCGGATAGATTCAGATAGGCAAAAATACGATCTTTTGCAAAAATATAATCTGCAACCGTGAATTCATGGAATAAAGTTTCCTGGTAGAGCTCCTGCTGTTGTTTATAACGGTTGACAAGAAAAAACATTTGCGTTTGGAAAGCATATCGTGCCCTGTTTTCATAAAACTTTCCGAGAAAAGGATTAATTTCGAATTGCTCAAGAATAAGACGACCTTCATTTTTCTCGGCAATCATTTTTGCGAGACTGGTTTTTCCAGCGCCAATAACCCCCTCAATTGCAATGTATTTAATAGTTTTTTCCGACATAACAGAAATTTGCCGTTTTCAGTTTAGTTATAGCGTAAATTTACGCAAAATATATCGTGTTTGCAGTTTTTTTTCTAATTCAGCTAAAGGAATTCCACTTTTGGGATGTATAAGTGAAGGCGAAATTTCTAAAAGAGGTATAAGAACAAAATCCCGTTCTGTAATGCCCGGGTGTGGCAAAATGAAATCCTTTTCGTGAATTACTAACTCATCCATAAGTAAAAGGTCAAGATCAATCTCCCTTTCGTGCCACCTTTCTCTGTTTTTTCGCCCGATTGATACTTCAATCCGTTTTAACTCATTTAACAGTTGGTGTGGTGTATTATTATAAGAGATCTTCGCTACCATATTCAGGAAACTGAATTTTGCGTTTTCTCCCATAGGGGATGTTTCATAAACAGATGAAAAACTTATTGAGTGTTGTGACGAAATTTTTATCAGATGTTTCAGGGCAGTACGGAGATAGGTTTCTCTTTCACCCAGATTAGAGCCAAGTGCGATGTAGGCAGTATTCAATATGCATTACCTTACAATAATTCAACGAATTTCTGAACGCGATTTTGCCACCTCCACTTCCACACTATCAACAACACCTCCTATAGGAGGATTATTTTTTCTTATTTTCAGTGAAACAAAAGTAATCATAGAAAAGTTGTTGAATAGTTCATCCACAATTTTCATAGCCAGTGCCTCGAGAAGATAATATTTTTGACTATCGGAAATGCTAATGATGAGCTTATACACCTTTTCATAATCAACTGTCTGTGTCAGATCATCTGATTGAGCGGCCTCTGAAAAATCAGTATGGATATCAACATCAGCCTCGAATTTTCCACCGACATTTTGTTCTTGTCGAAAAACGCCATGATAAGCGTAAAATGAAATTTTTTTTAATCTGATAATGTTTTGCATGATTAGTTTTTATTAAATCGGGAATAAATTGACTTAAAGTTGGTAAGATTGGATGCCAATATTCCTGAGAGTACAAATCCGGTCCCGAGCAGATGTCGAAAAGTAAATTCCTCGTTTAGTATAAGCCATCCAAAAATCACTGCAACAATTGGAGTAATGAATGCAACCATTGAGAGCATAATAAGACTAATTCGTTTAAGGAGCCAATAATACACCGTAAAAGAAATCACAGAACCAAAAACACCCAGGTAAATAACTGAGGCAACAGCATTAAAGTTTAAATTAATTAAATTGTGGTCCTCAGTTAACGATGCAAAAATAAAAAGTACGACTGCGCCAAGAATAGTTGGAATCAGATTCATGCTTAAAGGGTGTAAATCTGCACCATACTTTTTTACTGCCAATACATTTGTTGCCTGCATGGTAGCACTTAGTACAATTGCTCCCATGGCAAGAACATTTAATGTAAATCCTTCACCAAACGCATCAAAGAAAATAATTATCAGACCGGTAAAGCCGAGTATCATTCCAAAAATTTTTACGAATCCGATTTTTTCATCCGGGAATACAATCTTTGAGAGCAGAGCCACCATGAACGGATAAATCGCAAATAAGACAGAGGCGAGTCCGCTAGCTATGTATTGTTCGCTCCAATAAACTAAAGCAAATGGAATTATAAAAGAGAAAAATCCCATATAGAAATACAGCAGCCAGTCAGACTTCTTAACTGATAATTTGTATCCACTTATTCGCATAAGAGCATAAGTTACTATCCCTGCAACTCCAAAGCGAAATGAGGCAGAATAGAAAGGGGGAATGGAATCAAGACTTAGTCTAATAGCCAGCCATGTTGAGCCCCAGGTAAGGCAAATCAGAATATAAGAGAGATAAATTTTTACTATGTTGTTCACTTTACTTTCTTAATGCAATAACGCCTAACGCTCTTCCGGATATTGCTCCATCTCTTCTGTACGAATGAAATAAGTGATGAACGCGATAAGAGCACAATGTGGAAACCTGAATATTTTTTTTCGGAATTTCAAATTTAGTTAAAAAGTCAGTATTAACTTTTATATTATCAAAAAGAAATTTATCTCCGAATGGCTGTAAATATTCTGAGCTGAAATATTCCGTAAATTCTTTACCCACCTCAAAAACCCGGGCTGTGAGTGAGGGGCCAATATAAACATAAGTGTTCTCAGGGTTACCCTTAAAAGTATTGAAGATTTCTGCAAGGGTTTTCTGTAATATTCCGAGTCTCGTTCCCCGCCAGCCCGAATGTACACCGGCAATGAGGTGTAATTTACTGTCATAAATAAAGATTGGAGCACAATCAGCTGAACTTATTGCGAGAGCTACTCCCGGATTTGTACAAATCATAGCATCACTTTCGCCCTGCACACCCGGTGAATGAACTATTGAAACGACATCTCCATGTACTTGTTTCTGATAAGCAACACAGTTTTCTTCTATTCCGATTGATGAAAAAAAATGTTCACGATTTTCCATAACTACAGCAGGATTATCTCCTACTGAAAGCGACAGGTTAAAATAATAAGGCGCCTTACGACCAAGTCCTATTTTTGTGCTAAAACCGAATTGTACTTCATCAAAGCGGCTGAGCAGAGAAGATTTTATAATAATCATTTAATAAAGATGATAAAAATTACTTTGTGAAAAAAAGAAATTTCAACTGCGTTAGGACTATTGGAGATTATGCAAGTCTAGTTGAAATTCTCTTAGGCTCCGAGAAACCTACGATACTTTCTTTGATACCGTTTTAGTACTTTCATCAAGTTTTCTTTTAAGCGGATTCATTTTATCAACATTATTGATTCTCCTCATATTATTCTCTATATCCACTAAGTGAACCGCTATACAGTACGATCTCTTCTTCACGGTTCGCTCGCGATTTCCATTCCTATTTCGTTTCTAACTTTGTG
>CAYTLQ010000164.1:0-4271 GCA_964438715.1 uncultured Ignavibacteriaceae bacterium | reverse complement strand
GAATCAAATACTTTTCTCCGCTCGTTGGTAGATAATTTCCCCTCACTGGTATGGCTTAATACAGTGGATGTTAAGTTTGGTTATGCAAATAAATCTTTCACTGACGCAATGTGTTTTGACAATCCACATACTATTTCATATAAGTACAAAACAGATTTGTTGAATACCGAGTTGTATAAACGCTTTTCGTAATAATATTCCTTCGTTCTTCATACAAGAAAACCGCTCAAATTTGAGGAGACTGATTTCAGCCATGGGGTGGTACGCTGGTACGAGGTAACAAAAATACCGGTAATGGGCGATGATAATAATGTTACCGGTATTCTGGGGGTAAGAACAGAAATTACCGATAGAAAAAACAAGGAGCAAATTCTGCTAAAACTGGCTGTCGCTGTCAGTCAGGAAAGAGGCAGAAAAATATTTACTTCCATTGGTGAACAACTTGCCGTAATTGTAAAAGCTGATTTAGTTATAATTGGCGAAATTTCTGCACAAAAAGACCATATAAAGACACTTGCATTCATTCACGAACACAATATAAAAGAAAATACATCAATTAGCTTAATAAATACCCCATTTGAAAAACTTTTACACGAAAAAGAAGTTATTTACCGTGAAGGAATTAAAAAATTCTTCCCCGATCTTACACAGTTTATCGGGTTTAAATGCGAGGCGTTTTTTGCTTTCGCTACCTATGACTCTTCAGGAAATCTTACTGGTGTTGTAGCTCTTTCATTTCAAACTCCTCAACATTACCCTGATGAAATTATTTCTATTGCCCGCATTTTTTCTGTTCTGGTTTCGGCTGAACTTGAAAATTATATGCGTGAAAAGGAACTGAAGAAAACAGAAACAAAATTATATAATTTTGTCAATCAGGCGCAGGATGGAATGATTATTACCGATACTAATGGCAATGTTATCGAGTGGAATAAGGCTATGCATCTGATAACGGGAATCTCGGCTCAACAAGCTTTGGGACATTCAGTTTGGCAATTGCTTCCTTATTTACCTGAACAGGTATCATCAGGTGGACTTGACCCAATTACTATTGTTAACAGATTTTCAGAGTTAAAAGACTATGGTGATTCCGGAAAAGTAATAACAATCACCGGTGAATTGATGAATGTTAACGGAGAAAAGAAATTAGTAGTCTCTCAACTGTTTCCGATATGGAATGAAAATGAACTTCTGATTGGAATAATAGTAAGAGATATTACCGAGGAAAAATTAAAAGAAGAGGAGATAGCTCGCCGTAACCGATGGGTTGATACTCTTTTTGAAAATTCACCGTTAGCCTTACAATTTTTCGACAAGAATGGTTATTCTTCCCGAATGAATGAAGCACAGTGTATTCTATTTGGAATACCTGATAAACACTATTTGATTGGAAAATACAATATTTTCCATGATAACCGGACAACCCACCTCAGAAGGCTTGATTATTTCAGGCGTGCCTACAACGGCGAGGTCGTTCATATTCCTGAATATCTTGACGAGATTGTTATTCACAAGGAAGATGGTACTTCGGTTACCCAAAGCAAATATCTTGAACAGTATATTTATCCAATCATTGACAGTTCAGGAACAGTTGAAGGAATAGTTACAACAACAATAGATATTACCAATTCTAAAAAACAGTCACTTGCAATTACTCAGGCAAGAGATTTCTATCTTTCTATGTTTGAAAGTATTCCGGCTCTTATTTGGCGAACAAATGCAGAGGGAGTGTCTGATTATTGTAATAAAACATACCTCGATTTTGCTGGTGTTAACTCATTGGAGGAGCTTCTAAAAAAACTCGACTCAATGCTTCACCCCGATGAGTTACACATTCATGGAAAATTTTATACTGAAACATTTATTAAAAGAAAAAGTTATTCGGTACAATACCGCCTTAAAAACAAGAATGGTGAATATCGCTGGGTGAAAGAATTCTCTGAACCGTATGTTGACCCTGAAGGAAATTTCAGTGGTTTTATTGGTGTTTGTTTCGACATTACTGATCAGATAAATGCAATTGAAAGAATACATGAATCAGAAGAAAGGTATAAAAATCTTGTTGAAAATATCAGTGATGTGGTTTTCCGTGTTGATCCGTATGGAGTAATAGTATTTATTAGTCAGGTTGCCACTCGCATAAGTGGCTATTCTGTCGGTGAAATTATCGGGAAATCTCTTTTTTCATTTATTTATCATGAAGATCGTGTTTTTGTTGAAGAGGCACTATTAAAATCACTCACTGAATACCAACCGGCTCTAGAGTTTCGTATTATAAACAAAGCCGGTGAACCGATCTGGGTAAGCGCAAACGCTCAACCATTTCTTGAAAAAGGATTGCTCTCCGGTGTTCAAGGCACGCTCACTGATATCAATAGCCGTAAAAAGTCGGAGCTGGCTCTTAAGAAAAGTGAAGAGCGATACAAACTTATATCTGAAAATGCCGGCGATGTTATTTGGGTAATGGATACAAATGATTTCACATTATCATTTGTCAGTCCGTCAATAGAAAAGATGCTCGGCTATAAAATAGAAGAATCAATAAAAACACAAATAAAGAATTTACTCACACAAGAATCATATTACTATCTAACTGAAGACCTACAAAAACGAATTTCTGCTTTTCTTAATGGCGACGATAATCAACGAATCCGGCTTCTGGAACTAGACCATGTTCATAAGAATGGAAACATAGTACAGACTGAAGTCCTAACAACTCTCCTGTACACAAACGATCGAAAGGTTAATGGTGTAGTTGGGGTAACACGCGATATTACAGAAAGAAAAAATACAGAAAAAATAGTTCGAGAACAGCGCGATTTACTCAATGGCATATTCGAAAATATTCCTGTGGGAATGATGCTGTTTGATCAAAATCTTAATGTCATAAATGTAAACCGTGCGTTTACGGAGATCACCGGTTATTCAAATTCGGAAGTTTCCTATCCGGGTAACGGCTGGTTGCCTGGTAATGAAAACAGCTATTTACGGGAAGAGATTTATAAGAAACTTCGTGAGAAACAGCAATTCAGTGGGGAGTATGATATTATCTCTAAACATAAATATCCGAGAATAGTAGAATTGGGTATTACACCACTCCCCGATGGCAGAATTCTGCTTCATCTAATCGATATCACTCTGCGCAAAAAAATGGAAGCTGAATTAATTGTAGCAAAAGAAAAAGCCGAGGAGAGTTCCAGAATCAAATCGAGTTTTCTCGCCAATATGAGTCACGAACTTCGTACCCCAATGATGGGGATTCTGGCATTCTCATCTATGTTAAAGGACGAATATAAGGAACCGCAACTCGTAAAAATCGGGCAAACTATATTTCAAAGCGGGTCCCGACTTCTCAATACATTAAATCAGATACTCGATCTCTCAAGAATAGAAGCTCAAAGATTAGATATGAAACTTGAGCAAATAAATGTGGCTGATGTACTTACAGATTCAGTGAAATTATTCGAAGTAGCAGCGAGTAAAAAAGGACTTACTCTTACATTGCATATTGCCGAAGGCAGATATATTTCAATGCTGGATTCAGCACTTTTGAGTCAGATATTAAGCAATTTATTAAATAATGCCATTAAATATACCCATACCGGCGGTATTCAGGTTTCATTGTTTTCTTCTTATATTGAAGAGCAGACTTTTTTAATTATTAGCGTTAAAGATACCGGAATTGGTATTCCGGCCGCAAGTCTTGGCGTTATCTTCGAAGAGTTCCGGCAAGTGAGCGAGGGATTTAACAGAGCTTTTGAGGGTACAGGATTGGGTTTAACCCTTACAAAAAAGTTTGTTGAATTGATGGGGGGTGCAATTACAGTCAAGAGTGAGGTGGACAAAGGATCTGAATTTATTATTCAGTTTCCTATGCTTAATGAAATGAATTCTTTTAACAACATTAATGAACTATCTAGTCATTCCGAGGAGGAATCTGTGGAAGATATCTTGCAGGCAAAAAGCCACATTTCAATATTGATGGTTGAAAATGATGAGACTAATGCTGAGGTAATTGCCTATTTTCTTAAAGATTACTTTAAGGTCACCATTACCCCAAATGGAAACGAAGCCATTAAACTGGCAGAAGAAAACAATTTCGATATAATGCTCATGGACATTAACCTTGGCAGGGGCCTTAGTGGTATTGATGTTGTAAAAACGGTGCGTGCGATGGAGAAATATAAATCTATTCCAATTATAGCAATGACTGCTTTTGCTATGAAGGGTGACAGAGAAGAATTTCTCGCCGCCGGCTGTTCACATTATAT
>CAYTLQ010000163.1:0-8389 GCA_964438715.1 uncultured Ignavibacteriaceae bacterium | reverse complement strand
AACTTCAAAAGGCAGATAACGCTTTTCGGGAGCTTTTAAAGCTGGACCCAATGTATCAACTTGACCCGGTTAAAACTTCACCAAAAATCATTGCTTTTTATAATGATGTAAAAGCACAATTCATGTCCGAATTTAGTCGTGCAATCCCTGTTACACCTGATACGGCTAAAAGAGACACAGTACAAAATATTCCGATAGTGAAAAAAATAATTGTTGATAGGTCGGAGAATATTTATAAATCCCTTGTACTCCCGGGTTGGGGTCAGTTAGCAGAAAGAAAAAATACTAAAGGATATATTTTTGTTTCTGCGGGTTTACTCACATTAACATCCTTTTTGTATTATTCAATTGATACAAATGAAAAAGAAACCATGTATCTTAATGAAGTGAACAGAAACCTTATAGAGAGTCGTTACCGGGATTACAACAATTCATATAAACTAAAAAATATTTCACTTATAGGTTTTGTGGCAGTCTGGATTACAGCACAGATTGATATGTTTTTGTTTCCTCCTGAAACAATCTCTGATGAAAATATGTTACTTTCAATAAGAGGAAGAGATAGCCGCTTTATAATGAATAATAGTTTTATGTCGTATTCAATTCTGGTGAGATTCTGATAAGACACGAAATATTTTCGTTGGGTACGAAAATTTTTCGCACCATAAGTTTAAGCCGTCTGGAAATCTTGAAAAACTTGAAAAAATCTCGATTTTTTGGGGTAAAAATACTGGTACAATTGTTGCATTAAGTAACTTGGTAGAAATGAAATAATTATAAACACAAAATAAAGGATAAACCTTAATGAAAACCGCTCTACGATCTCTTTTGGTTCTTATGTTAGCGGGAGCTTTCTTTGGAGTTTTGGCTCAACCGGAACCACCGGCGAACCTGACTGCAACAGTAAGTTTCTATCACAACAGTGCAAAAGTTACACTGGCATGGGAACACCCCGACACAACGCATCATGGCGTTAAGTTTAAAGTTTACCGCAAAGAAGGCGGTATAAATGATACTACAGCTTTTAAAAGAATAGCGTCAAATGTTTATTACAGATCCTTTAAAGATAATTCAGCCAGACTGAATAAAACCTATACCTATAAGGTTACAGCATACAATTCCTCCGGCGAAAGCGCAGCTTCTAATCAGGTTGAGGTTTCCACAGTTCCCCCACCGCCTCCTGCTCAGGCAGTTGTTACCGGTGTTGTTACCAACGAAACAACCGGCGCCCCTATTGCCCATGCGTATGTTTCTTTCTTCCAAAATACATCTTATGGTTATAAGTATGCATACACTGATAGCATGGGACAATACAAGGTTCGTCTTAATCCCGGTTCATATTATCTTTATACCTCTGCTCATCAGTACAAGTGGGAATATTATGATAATGTTACCTCACTTTCACAGGCAACTCAGATTACTCTTGCTGAAGCAGATAGCCAGAATGTAAATGTTGCTCTAACAGCAATAGTTCCCCCGGTAACCTATTCAATTTCAGGTTCGGTGAAAGATGCGGCAGGAAACCCAATTAATTCAAAAGTTCGTGTTTATAAAGTACGCCTCAACAGCCGCTATTATTTTGTTCGTGAAAGCCGTACCGATAGTCTCGGAAACTTTACTGTCTCTAATGTACGCGAGAATGATACAGTTGTTGTTTTTGCTTCTCCGTTCAACCGTTGGGATTGGTACGCTGAATATTACAACGATAAAAGAAATATAAACGAAGCAGATAGAATTGCTGTTACAGGCAATATTACCGATATAAATTTTGTCCTCGAACATACACCGATTTATCCGAACAGTGTTTCAGGTGTTGTAAAAGATACACTTGGAACAGGCGTTCCTTCAATGGTACATGCTTTCCCGAAAAGAGTAATGCATCCGGCAGGACACCCACATTTCAGAAGATATGCCGTTCCAACCGATTCATTGGGAGTCTATAGCTTTAACAATCTTATCCCCGGTGAATATATTTTCCTCGCTGTTCCAAATGAAGGCTTTAAGCCCTCGTATTTCACCTACTCCGGTGTTCCTACACTGAATTGGAGAGATGCTGATTCTGTTGTTGTTGATTCTGCCTCAGCAGTTACCGGTATTAATATTAATGTTCTGGCAATACCCGATTCAGGCTTTGCTTCGGTTGTTGGTATTGTTAAAGATAATGCAGGCAGACCGATTAACGGTGCGTTTGTTTATGCGGTGAATGACGAAGGTGTTGTTTACTCAGTAGCAGTTACAAACACCAACGGACAATATGTACTTGCCGGTCTTGTCCCAAATACTTATGAAATAATAGCCGATAAACAAGGTTACACATCGTCTGTATCAGCGGAAGCTCAGGTTGATTATGTTACCGCAGTTATTACTACCGCTAATTTCCGTCTTGAAGAAGATGGTGTAACTGCCGTTGAGAATGAAGCCGCAGTTGTTGATGGATTTGAACTGTTCCAGAACTATCCAAATCCGTTCAATCCTTCAACCACAATAAGTTATCAATTAGCATCCGATGTAAAAGTTACCCTTAAAGTTTTCGATATTCTGGGAAATGAAGTAGCAACCCTTGTGAATGGTTTCCAGAATGCAGGAAAACATCAGGTAACATTTAATGCAAACGGACTTGCAAGTGGTTTGTATATCTATAAGTTAGATGCAGGCAGTTTCTCGGCAACACGCAAATTTATGCTGATGAAGTAAAAGTTCCCCCTCATAGAAGTGCTCAGATCCCCCGGTGTCATCCACGATACCGGGGATCTTTATTTTAAACCCTTCTGTAATTTTTACAATTGATTATATAACCTCACTAAACAACAGATAATGTTTTCATGTAATTGATTACTTCCCCTCACAATCGCAAACTTACTTATTTCATCATGTAGTAGAATAAGTAAAAAGAAAATTATTCGTGTGGGTCATTAAAGAAACTTTTGATACTATCAGAACTTCAAAGTTGAGATGAAGCCGTAGTTTTCATTTTTGGGAATCTCTTTAAATCCAGAAAAAGTAATATGTAGAATGGTATATATTGTATCAATAAAACCCAAAGATATTCTTTCCATACTTCCCCAAGAGGCGTAAAATTTGAAAAATTCACAGTGAAAAATAAACTTCCCACTGAAAGCATTGGTTGCAAAGGGAACAAAACCGCAAGCCAACCGAGGTACCACGGATAAAGAGTGGTGGAGGTCATTGCTACCAAAGAATAAATAAGTACAATATTCGGAATTAGTCCAAAATCTTTGTATAAAACATACAGGGTGCCGAGACCAAGAACTGCAAGGCACACATAACGCGCCGTTAAAGGACTTCCGAAAATAAACTTAAAAAGAATATACAATCCGCCATTAAACTCCCAGCGTTGTAAATATGTAAACAACATATCAGTGATGGGTCTCTTTTCATTTACAAACGGAAGATAAGCGAGGATTATCATTGTTCCGGAAACAACTCCAAATATAAGTAGATTTTTTACAGAGAATTTTCTCAACAATGCCGGCAGGGCAAATATTGCATAGGACTTAAGTAAAAATGTAATACCAAATAATAGAGCCGCTGAAACAGTTTTATGTTTTTCGGAATAAAGAATAAAAAGAAGAAAAAATGGAAGCGCGGTAACATCTATGTGAACATTTATAAAATATTCCATGATGGGAAGAGGTAAAAGGGCGTAAAATGCAAGATAATGTTCAGGCAGATTTTTCACTCTTAGTAAATGCAATAACACAAACAACAGAATAATCTCGCAAATCAAGAAAATAATTTTCAAACCTATCACAGATTCACCACTTATCAAATACCCCATCATAAATACAAACTGTGCTGCCGGTGGATATATACTTGTATATTTTTTAAATGTCACTTTCTCCGGTAGTGTTGTGGAGTGCAGATGCATCAAAGCAGAATCCTGTGGAGAAAACTCATAGGGGTTATAACCGTTAATAAGTATTTTCCCTTCCCAAAGGTAACGATAATGGTCATCGGATGTGGCAGGATTTGTAACTAACAGAACAGAGCGTGTAAGAATGCCAATAAAAATTATAATTGACGACAAAGGAAAAATTTTACCAAAGAAAACAACAGTATTGTTAAGGTTATTTCTTTGAAAGAAAAAAAACAATACTCCTGAAAATGATAGAGAATAGAGAATCATATAAACAGGAATAGCCGCTTTTCCTCCTTGATGTGGGACCAATGAGATATAGATAACAGACGCCAAGGGGAGAATGAATATTGCCAACATGACCAATATCCGGAATTTACCGGAATGTATATTGACAGATTGCATATTTATTTCGATGACAGAGATTGGAGGATGAAAGTATTGTTCATCCTCCGTAAAATGTTATGCGGCAAATATAATCTTCAGGAATGAATCAGCCTTCAAACATGCGCCGCCAACCAGAGCGCCATCGATATCAGGTTGAGAGAGAAGTTCTGCGGCATTTTCCGGTTTAACACTGCCGCCATACTGAATCACCAGATTCTGAGCCGCATCATTTCCGTATAAGTCAGCTATGAGGCCACGAATAAACTGATGAACTTCCTGTGCCTGTGCCGGTGTGGCTGTCTTTCCTGTACCGATAGCCCAAACAGGTTCATACGCAATTACAACAGAGGTAAAGTCGGAGACGGGTATTCCTTCGAGACCATTAGTTATCTGGTTTTTAATTATATCGAAAGTAACCCCTTTTTCTCGTTCTTCCAGAGTTTCGCCGATACAGAAAATTGGTTTTAATGAAGAAGAGAGTGCTTTCTTAAGTTTTTTATTGAGCAATTCATCAGTTTCCTTAAATATTGTTCTGCGTTCAGAGTGCCCAATAATGACATATTCACATCCGGTTCCGCGAAGCATTGTTGCAGATATTTCACCGGTATAAGCACCGTTTTCTTCATAATACATATTCTGAGCGCCAAGTTTTATAGCGCTGTTTTTTATAAGAGTATTTACAGTATCGAGTGAAGTAAATGGAGGGCACACAACAACTTCACATTTTTCGGTTCCGTTTAATCCTGCCTTTATACCAGATACCAACTCAGCCGAAGCAGTAAGATCGTTATACATTTTCCAGTTGCCGGCAATAATTTTTTTTCTCATTGTTTCCTCGAATATTTCAATAAGTGTTATCGAAAGTTACGAAAAGAAGAGGTATTTATTGTTTTGTATCTGATGCGGAGTAAAATAAAATAGTAAAATACCTGTTCAGTAAACTCACATTTGAGCTTTCTGTGAGAAACCCATTGTAAAATGTTTTACTTTGTCCGCATATTTACAAACCGTTGATGGTAGAATAATGAAAAATATTCCTGTGATGATTGTAAATACTCAGAAGAAGCCGTCAGATAAAAAGGAAAATCTCAGATAATACCACTGAACATGTTTAATGCCCACTCATATAAAAATTATTCTGTTATTATCTCTATTTTAATATTCTCACTATACTGATATAATTTACTCTTGGAGAAATGTATGTTCGCCGGCAGACTCACCGCTTTGGTAATAATTATTACTTTTAATTTTCATGTATATAGTCAGAACTTGCTACCCATGCCGAAGGAAATAAAAAAGGCATATACAAATAATACACGGTCGGTTAAAGGTGTACCGGGTGATAAATACTGGCAAAACACGGCAAACTATACAATTAACGCCAAAATTAATCCGGCTTCGGGACTGCTTACAGGTGAAGAAGAAATACGCTATTTCAATTATAGTCCCGATACATTAAAGAAATTAGTATTTAAATTGTATCAGAATGCTTACAAACCAGGGGCTTTAAGAAATACTGAGATAACTCCCGAAACATTAACCGATGGAATAATCATTGATAGTATGTTTATTGGAAATAGAAAGATTGATTTCTCTGCCGATGCAAAAAAAGTAATAACCTCCGGCACAAATATGACGGTGCTTTTACAACAACCATTACCTCCCGGTAAAGAATTAAAGGTTACTGTTCACTGGCATTTTACAGTACCGAAAGGCACAAACATACGAATGGGGACTTACGGCGAGAACACATTTTTTGTTGCTTATTGGTTTCCTCGTATAGCTGTATATGATGACTTAACAGGATGGGATATGTCCGAATATGATCTTGAACATGAGCATTACAGTGAATACGGAAATTTTCTGGTAAAATTAACAGTGCCATCAGGCTTTTGTGTATGGGCAACGGGAATGCTTCAGAATCCGGGTGAGGTACTTCATGAAAAAATATTACAAAAATATACTACTGCATTACAAACTGATAGCATTATTAATGTTATTTCAAAAGTAGATTTACTATCGGGGGAAATTACAAAAAAAAATGAAGCCGGTAATACCTGGATTTTTGGCGCCGTGAGAGTGCCCGATTTTGCATTTGGTATCAGTAACCGCTATTTATGGGATGCAACTTCTACCAATATTGACGGAAGGAGGGTAGCGGTTTTTACTGCGTACGATACCGCTTCAACATATTTTCCTGATGCAGTCGCTCATGCGAGACGCTCAGTACAGTTTTTTTCATCCACAATGCCCGGAATACCGTATCCCTATCCACAGATTACAGTGTTTAATGGTGACGATGGTATGGAGTATCCAATGATTGTAAATGACGGGAATTTTGGAAATACAGTAACAGATGTCTATGTAACGGCACACGAAATTGCTCATACTTATTTTCCTTTTTATGTCGGTATAAACGAATACAAAGCCTCATGGATGGAAGAGGGATGGGCGTACTTTCTTCCTCTCGATGTACAGAATGAACTTTCTGAATTTCATCACCTTCCGAGAGCTGTTGCCGGGTATTCTCGTTTTGCCGGCTCAGAAATGGATATGCCTTTGATTACGCCTTCTGTACTTATGAAAGGTGGTCCTCTGCAAATGTTGAATTACTATAAGCCCGCTATAGCTTATGCAATGTTACAGAATGTTTTAGGTGCTGAAAAATTCCTTTATGCGTTGAAAAACTATATTATTACATGGAATGGCAAACATCCCACTCCGTATGATTTCTTCTATTGTATTAATAAAAACGCCGGTGAAGATCTTCAATGGTTTTGGATACCATGGTTTTTTGAAAGTGGCGCAGTACCGGATCTATCAGTGAAATTTGTTACAAATAAAAACGGGGCAATTATTACTGTAGAAAAAATAGGAAGTATGCCAGTTCCCGTAGAAGGTGTAATTGAATTTACTGATGGTACAAATGCAAAGTTTTCATACAGCGCTTCGGTCTGGAAGGCCGGAAACAGAGAGTTCTCCTTTACAGATACATCTGGTAAAAAAATTCGTTCGGTGAAACTCGGTAATGAGATGATACCGGATGCAGACAAGACAAATAACATATACGAAATAAAATAATTATGTGTGCATGAAAATGTGGAAACAAGGTGCACTAAATAAACACAACCCCAAAATAACTATAAGGAGTTCCTATGCAGAAACTTGGCGCTGATACCAACTCGTTGAACTGGTTCGAGATTCCCGCTTTAGATCTTGAGCGTGCAAAAGTATTTTATGAGTCAATTTTTGAAACTACACTTGAGATGATGGAGATGATGGAAATGAAAATGGTATTTTTTCCATCGCAACCACCTAATGTTGGTGGCGCTTTATGTCAGAGTGAATACCATAAACCCTCCACTGATGGTCCTGTTATTTATCTTAACGGTAACCCCGATCTTCAGTTGGTTCTGGATAGGATTGAAAAATCCGGAGGACAGATAATTATGCCCAAAACCCATATTTCCGACGAAATAGGGTACATGGCTTTTTTTATTGATAGCGAGGGTAATCGAATGGCGCTTCATTCAAATAATTAATTCGTTTAATGCCGGCTGATGGATTTACTCTTTCAGCCGGCGCTATGTATAAGCAAATATCCAAAGATTAATAAGGTTATCATTTCACAGTTTACCTCAAATCGGTTGAACAATAGGGTGTAAAAAACCTAAACATAAAAAGTTGCGTGAATGAAGCATGCAAAAACTCTGCCTGGGTGTACGACATTGTGCGATTAGCTCAGTTAATTTTTCCCATCCGTTAGGGAACAGATTAAACAATCCAGAGGATCTTCCATCCTTCAGAGAACGGATTTAACAATCCGGAGGATCTTCAATCCAGAGGATTTAAAGTTTTATCATACACCTAACCCTGAAAGGGTGAAATAATAGTGGCATCGTCCGTTAGCTAACGGATTAGCCAACGGATCTTCTGACGAAATTGAACTATAATAGCAAGTCAATTATTTAATTATGTCATCCCTCCAGGATTTTTATTTGGTGTTTCGTATATCTGCGCTATAAATATTACATCCCCTCGGGATTGGTATTTGATGCTTGGCATACGCCAGCTATATAATTGGTGTTATCGCAGGATTGATTTTTTAGAACGAACAAACATATC
>CAYTLQ010000162.1:0-7140 GCA_964438715.1 uncultured Ignavibacteriaceae bacterium | reverse complement strand
CCTCTATCTTTCGTGTGCTAAATATCCCCTCACTAAATGCCAACATCAGGATTGACATCATATCTTCGGGCGGATAATTCGGCGCACCAGTAGCAGATAGATTCTCATAAAAATCCTTGAAATTCAATTGGTTTATAAGTTTGTGAAGCTTCATTGGCAACGAATTTTCATCGATCAATTGATTCAAATCCGGTTTCTCCAATGGAAGTGGTATCTTTGCTTTTCTCCGGGCGAGTACAGGCATGGTTTGTCTTTATCTTTGTAATGTGTATGCAAAATATACTGCTTTTAATTCGCTTTTCCGCCTGTATTTATTAGGGTGCTATCACTTTTTCTCTTCTTTTTTTTATTATACTTATGCGACAGCCACCTGAAAGGGTGGTATTTTTATAGCAACAGCTATCCTTATTATCCTGAAAACCCTGAAAGGGTGGTATAATTGTGGCATCGTCCGTTAGCTAACGGACCAACGGATCTTCTGACGAAATTGAACTATAATAGCAAGTCAATTATTTAATTATGTCATCCCTTCAGGATTTTTATTTGGTGTTGCGTATATCTGCGCTATAAATATTACATCCCCTCGGGATTGTGATAATGCGTTTAGATACCTTTGCTTTAAATATTGCATACCCTCTTGATTGATTATTTAGAACGAACAAATGTATCTCTGACATTAAACCTGAAGGGTTGAAATTATTATAGAATATTCGTTAAATACCCAAATAGAACCCTGAAAGGGTGATATAATTGTGGCATCGTCCGTTAGGGAACGGATCTACGATCCAGAGGATTTTCAATCCAGAGGATCTCCGATTTGCGATTAGATCAGTTTATTTTCGCCCATTTTGTCGTACACCCCAAAAAATACTTTCAGAGGAAAAAATCGGACACTATATTTATCAGGGAAATTATTTTTTCAAAATACGAAATGCAACTTTTTTGAGTGAAATCACATTATAGAAATAAAACGGATTAACAAAAACAGGAATAGTAATGAATGTAGCGATATTATCGGGTAGCGTAAGAAGTAACAGAGACGGTAACAAGGTAGCAAAGTTTGCCCAGAGAATGGCTGAGGAGCGTGGATGGAATGCGACACAGGTCGATCCGGTGGAGTTTAACCTGCCCTTACTTGATAAAATGTATAAAGAAATGCAAAACCCGGAACCGAAGTTTGTTAAAATTCACAACATCCTTTCTGAGGCTGATGGGTTTATTATTGTTGCCGCGGAATATAACCATAGTATTCCCCCTGCACTGAAAAATCTCTTAGATCATTTCAGAGAGGAGTATTTCTTAAAACCGTCGGGTATTATTTCATACTCTAATGGTCCTTTTGGAGGTGTACGAGGTGCAGAGCAATTAAAACTTATTTGTCTTGAACTTAAAACTCCTCCTATCCCGACTTCCCTTCCCATTTCCCGTGTTCACGACAGTATTCTTTCGGATGGTACTTCTGTGAACGGCGATTATGAAAGAAGGAGCAAAAAATTCTTTGATGAGTTCGAGTGGTATATGAAGGCACTGAAAGCACAGAGAGCAATAAGTTCCCCCTACTGATTTAATAAAATGCTATTTTAGCAAATTTATATTGTAATCACAATAATAATACTCAACACTGAAAAAAGTTTTGGGGTAACTAAAGGAAGTTGCAGACTAACCGGAGTTACCCCTGAACATCTCCCCTGCTAACTCCTGTAACACCGAGTATTAATAGCATTTCCGCAATGGCAATGATTATTGCCTGCACCTGAATAGTTCATTCCGGGGTTTTCAGCTTTTGTTTTAATACTTCATACTTCTATTCTTTTTTAACTAAACCGGCAAATACCTTTGTATGATAACCTTTACTTGTTTGCTTTTCCGGTTTTATCAAAATATTTTTTGTGGAGTAGTGTAAAACATTTACTATCAGGTTTGTATTTTTCTTATATTTTTATATACTCTAGGGAAAATTTTGCGCACTTACTTAAACTATACGGCTAGTCTATCTCTCAAAAAGAAAAGGATGTAAGAGTGCGTAAAGAATGCGGGTACCGACAAGTGTATTACACCACAATAACTTTTACATAAACAAGTAAAATTAAAAATTAACACCTGGATAAACCATTTTGAAAGTTGCACAACATACAGACTATAATTCAAACGGGCAACGGGTAAGCCATTACTTATCACTGACCTTGTATTTTTTATTTTTGCCAATCGTATTTTTTACGAAGAATTTTAACCCGCTCCGGCTTTACACTACCCGCTATCGGAACCTTCGTAAAGCCAAAATATCCGCTTTTTCCAAGGCAAAGCATTACTAAAATGATTAATAAAGTAATTTTTGAATGGTAAAGGTTTTTCGATGATTAAAGAGCAACAAATAGAAGAAAGTTTAATAACCAAACTGAAAGACCTGAAATACAGTTACAGGTCAGACATCAGGGACAGGGCTTCTCTTGAAAAAAACTTCCGTGAAAAATTTCAGGCACTCAACAGAGTGAATCTTACTGACGCTGAATTTGCCAGACTGCGTGACGAGATTATCAATTCAGATGTTTTTGCATCTTCAAAACGACTCAGAGAAATTAACAGCTTTATCCGTGAGGACGGAACACCTTTGCATTATACTCTGGTAAACATAAAAGATTGGTGCAAAAACGAATTTGAGGTAATCAATCAGCTTCGCATCAATTCCAGCAACAGCCATCACCGTTACGATGTCATTTTATTGATTAACGGAATTCCTGTGGTTCAAATAGAATTGAAAACGCTTGAAGTAAGCCCGCGAAAAGCCATACAGCAGATTGTGGACTACAAAAGCGACCCTGGCAATGGTTATACAAACTCATTGCTTTGTTTTATACAGCTTTTTATTGTTACAAATCGCAGTAACACCTATTATTTCGCTAACAACAATCCCTCTCATTTCAAATTTAATGCTGACGAGCAATTTTTACCTGTTTATCAATTCGCCGGTGAGGACAATAAAAAGATTACTCACTTAGACGACTTCTCAGAAAAGTTTCTGAGCAAATGCACACTTAGCCAAATGATTAGCAAATACATGGTTTTGGTGGCTAATGAGCAAAAGCTCATGGTGATGCGTCCTTACCAGATTTATGCCGTTAAAGCCATTGTAGATTGCATTCAGCAAAACAGAGGCAACGGCTACATCTGGCACACCACCGGAAGCGGAAAAACGCTGACCTCTTTCAAAGCCTCTACTCTGCTCAAAGTCAATCCCGATATTGAAAAATGTTTGTTTGTGGTTGACCGAAAAGACTTAGACCGTCAGACCCGTGAAGAGTTTAATAAATTTCAGGAGGGCTGTGTTGAGGAAAACACCAATACAGAAACATTGGTAAGGCGAATGCTTTCAGAAGATTACGCCAACAAAGTAATTGTAACCACCATTCAAAAATTGGGTTTGGCTTTAGACCCGCAAAGACGCGATGCATCTCGTCTCAACAACAACTATAAAGAACGCCTGCAACCGTTAAGGGATAAACGCATTGTTTTCATTTTTGATGAGTGCCACCGTTCACAGTTTGGCGAAAATCATAAAGCCATCAAGGAGTTTTTCCCGAAAGCACAGCTGTTTGGATTTACAGGAACACCCATTTTTGACGACAACGCAACCTACAAGCAAGTGGATGGAACGGTTGGCTCGTATGTAACCACCAAAGACATTTTCCAAAATCCCCTGCACAACTACACCATCACGCATGCCATAGAAGATAGAAATGTATTGCGTTTTCATATTGACTATTTTAAGCCTGAAAAAAATGTAACCGTTGGCAGCACAGAGCATAAAAAAGCGGTGGTAAATGCCATTCTCAACAAACACGATGCTGCCACGCATAACAGACGCTTCAACGCAATATTGGCAACGGCTTCTATCAATGATGCCATTGAATATTACGATTTATTCGTACAGACGCAATGCATTGCGTCTCTAAGTAATCCTGAATACATCCCCTTAAACATCGCCTGCGTATTTTCTCCGCCTGCCGAAGGCAACAAAGATGTACAGCAATTGCAGGAAGATTTGGATCAGGAGAAAGCCGACAATAAAGTGGAACCTGAAAAGAAGAAAAAGGCACTGGAAGCCATCATCAGCGATTACAACAAACAATATGGCACCAACCATAAAATAACCGAATTTGACTTGTATTACCAGGATGTTCAGCAACGCTTGAAATTCCAAAAGTTCAGCAATGCAGACTTCCCGCACAAAAACAAAATTGATTTGGTGATTGTGGTGGATATGTTGCTCACCGGCTTCGACAGCAAATACCTGAACACCTTGTATGTGGACAAAAATTTGAAATACCACGGATTGATTCAGGCTTTCAGCCGAACCAATCGTATTTTGAATGACACCAAACCGTATGGTA
This sequence comes from uncultured Ignavibacteriaceae bacterium, assembly GCA_964438715.1. Taxonomy (GTDB): domain Bacteria; phylum Bacteroidota; class Ignavibacteria; order Ignavibacteriales; family Ignavibacteriaceae; genus CAYTLQ01. The sequence continues at coordinate 2,752 of CAYTLQ010000162.1, read as the reverse complement.
ACATTTTGGATTTCCGCCGGCAACAAGCCGAAGTGGATAAAGCCATTGCCCTGTTCAGCGGAGAAAATACCGAACGAGCCAAAGAAATCTGGCTTGTGGACCCTGCTCCGAAAGTGATTGAGAAATACCGGGAAGCTGTAAAGGCTATGGAAAAGTGGATGCAGGACAAAAACATGGTGGCAGAACCGCAAGAGGTGTATAACATCAAAGGCGATACTGCCCGTGTGGAGTTTATCAACCGCTTTAAGGAAGTACAACGCCTCAAAACACAGCTCGACCAATACACCGATTTAACCGATGAGCAAAAAGCAACCATTGAAGCACTCATGCCCGAAGAGCAATTGCGTTCATTCCGCAGTTCGTATTTGGAAATTGCTAAGCAACTCCGCGACATTCAGCAAAATGAAGGCGACAAAGCCCCTGAAAATATTCAGCAATTGGATTTTGAATTTGTGTTGTTTGCTTCTGCTTTGGTGGATTATGATTACATCATGAACCTGATTGCTAAATACACCCATCAGCACCCCAAAAAGCAGAAAATGACCCGTGACCAACTCATTGGTGTGTTGAGCAGTAGTGCCAACCTGTTGGAAGAACGGGAAGATATTATTGACTACATCAACACTCTTGAAGTAGGCAAGCCACTCAACGAACATGAAATAAAAAACGGCTATCAGAAATTTAAAGACGAAAAAATTGCTAAACGATTAGCGGAAATAGCAACCAATAATGGTTTGGAGGTTTCTGCATTGCAGGAGTTTACGGATGCCATCATCAGCAGAATGATTTTTGATGCCGAAAAACTCAGTGAACTCTTTGCCCCTTTAGACCTAAGTTGGAAAGAACGCACCAAAAGAGAACTGACATTGATGAAAGATTTAACACCTGTTTTAAAAAAGAAAGCCGAAGGGCGGGAAATATCAGGACTGAAAGCGTATGAAAATAATGAATAATAATTTGACAGAACCGCTTTGGGTAATTAGAGCAATTCAGACACTTGAACGTAGTTTGTTTCCAACTGCTCAGGAACTTAACGAACTGGATTGGAAAGCACGTCTTTCCGAAAATAATGAAAGATTAGCACAACACTTATCTGCATTTGCCAATTTGTTGAATGGTGGCTTTTTGGTTTTCGGCTTGGATAATGAAGCTAAAATTGTTCATTTGACCAAAAATGATATGGACAAAATCATTCAAACTTTAGGAAACATTGCCAGAAATAATTTAGAACCTCCTGTTACCATAGAGCATGCTACCACTGATTTTCGTGGAAACACTCTCTTAATTATTTACATACAAGAAAGTAGCAGTAAGCCGGTTCATATAAGGGGGAAATCTTTATACGAAAGTTACAAGCGAAGTGCAGGTCAAACTGTAAAACTTTCTCCTTCTGAAATCAAAAATGTAATTGTTCAATCTTCCGGTTTGGATTTTGAATCGCAAATTGCATTATCTTATCAGGACGCTGATGACGTACTGGAATTACTGGATTACGACAGTTACTTTAGATTACAAAACAAAAGACTGCCTGAAAACAAAACAGGTATTTTGGAAGCATTAGAACAAGATGATTTGATAAAGAAAAACGCCGATAAATGGGATATTCTTAATCTCGGTGCTATTCTGTTTGCAAGAAAATTGAGTACGTTCAAAACGCTCTCACGCAAGGTGGTGCGTGTTATTGTGTATAAAGCAACAGACCGCATAAATGCCTTAAAAGAACAAGAGGGAGGAAAAGGTTATGCTTCTGGCTTTGAAGGTTTGATAAACTACCTTATGAACGAACTGCCTGCTAATGAAGTGATTGAAGATGCCTTACGAAAAGAAGTTAAAATTTTTCCTGAAGTGGCGGTCCGTGAATTTGTAGCCAATGCCTTGATACACCAGGATTTTTATAGTGTTGGAACCAGGGTAATGATAGAAATTTTTACCGATAGAATTGAAATCACCAACCCCGGCTCCCCGCTCATTGATACCAAACGTTTTATAGATGCTCCGCCTAAATCTCGTAATGAAAAATTAGCTTCTTTGATGCGAAGGTTAAACATTTGCGAAGAAAGAGGAAGCGGTATTGACCGGGCAATTAACGCAATTGAAGTATATCAGTTACCGGCACCAAAGTTTATTCAGGAACAAGATTATACAAAAATTATTATGTATGCACCAGTATCCCTTGCCAAAATGTCACAAGACGACCGTATCAGGGCTTGTTACCAACATACCTGCCTTCATTATATCAGTAACCAACCTGTTAATAACCAGTCCGTGCGAAAGCGTTTTGGCATTGGAAAAAACAATGCTTCTATGGCTTCTAAAATCATATCAGAAACAATAGATGCCAGCCTCATTAAGCCGGCAGACCCTAATAACCAATCTAAAAAATTTGCTACCTATGTACCCTATTGGGCTTAATTTTTATTTCATTGGAAAATCCCGAATCCGCAAATTGAGATTGCAAAGCATTGAAAATCAATATGTTTTTATTTCATCAGAAAATCCCTATGCATACAATTTACAAAAAATAGTTAAAGTTTTTAGTTTTTGCGTATGAGTAAGAACAACAAAAATAAATTAGTGCCACGCCTCCGCTTCCCTGAATTTAAAAATAGTGGGGAGTGGGTGGAGAAGAAGTTGGGGGAGGTTTGTGAAATCAATCCTAAGATTTATCAATTACCAGATGAATTTGTTTACATAGATTTGTAATCGTTCGATAAAGGTAAGTTACTTCAGTAGAAAATTATAAAAAAAGAAA
>CAYTLQ010000161.1:0-12566 GCA_964438715.1 uncultured Ignavibacteriaceae bacterium | reverse complement strand
CGCTAGAACAAATGAGGCAAAGCTAAATCTGGAAAAACGAGGATAATTATAAAAAAATTTCTGTATCGTATTTCTTACTGCCGGAATAATCCCCGCCGAAGATCCTGAAACCTTTACAATTCTAAAATCCTTTTCCGGTAATAATTTACGGTTCGGTTTTGCTGAAAACTTTTCTGCCAGTTCATCACCATTTGAAATATTCTTAAACCGGACATTCACCTCCCGGTCAAAAGAAACATAATATTCGTACCTTTCCCTGCAATAAGCACAAGTCCGCAGGTGTAAGCTTACATCTTCGGGTATATCTTCATTACTTACGCCATATTGAAATAATGTGTTTTCGTCAAAATGCATAAAATAATTTTACTCTTTATCCTTTAAGTATTGCGAATTTTTATTTATCATAATTTTCATCTGAAGTACAGTCCGCAAGTATTTCCCTTGATAACCTTATCAGGTAGTCAAATTTGCGCCTTAAATCAGCCTCAAAGCGCTCCCTCGATATGGTAGAATATCTGCTAAAGTACAAATAGTAGTTGTCATGCTCACCGCTATTCAGCAGGTCTAAAATAATATCCAGACAGCTTTTCTTAACAGCTTCCGCATGCTCAGCCGACATTCCCTTATTTATATAGTTCTTTAACAATTTTTCACTAAGCATTTTATCTATCAGATACATTGCCTGACCGATATCAATTAAAGAAGTGTTGGGCAGAGCAGGATCGGCAAAATCTTCAATATCGTATTCAACAGAATTGTTGAATTTTAAAATCTGAATAAGGGTACTTAAAGGTACAGCCCGCCTTGCATCTTTAATAGAGCATAATGTATCATATAAAAACAAAATGATTTTCTTTTTCCCCTGAGTAAACCTCAGTCTTTCAAAGATAGATATCATTTCTTCATTCGTCAGTAATGGCAGTTTTAAAAGTGGATCACAATTAAGAGGATATACAGTTTCCCCCTGAAGCTCCTTCTTTAAATAAAGCATTTCAGAATTTGTAATGTAACTTTTTAGTTTGCGTCTCATTAAATAACTTTGCCGGTCATATTCTTTCTCCAGATACAGTAAATAAAAATCTGCCGAGTGTTGAAGATAGCCATAAAATCTACGATAAATCAAAATTTCGGGATATTCGTTTAAGGGTTTATTTAACTTACTGAGAAAATTAGTTATCAGAATTGGCTGGTTTTGTTCGTTAAATCTGAAAAATGATGAGAGGCATTCGATGGAGATATCCTTTATTGTTAATCCGTTAGCGAATAAAAATTTAATAATAGGTTCGTGATTGAAGTGAAAATATGTTTCAAGTAAGGCTAAGCAAAAATTAATAAATTCACCAACTTTAGTTTTGGTGAGCAAACCTTCTGCGGATAATTGAAGAAACTCCATAAGTATTGCAGGAGCATTTTTAGCTTCGCTCTTTTTCAGAGAGCTCTCTAAATCTTCTTTTCTCAACTCTTTTATCCTGCTCTTTAGTCTATCGAATAATCCAAATTAAGGCAATTCAATAAATTCAGTCAAATTTAGCAAAATATTTGAAAAATACTACATTATATTTTCTTAAAGCTGGTAAGTAAAAAGAGGACGGTATTTTTTAATTAATTCTTTCGGATTTTTTCGTGATGTGGAAATTACAATTAATACTCGGGTGGAAGAATATTACATCAGAAGTTAAATTACACAGGCAATTGTAAATTTTTGGTATTAAATTCAGGTTTTAATCTCTCAGCGAATGTCTGTTATCTTTCACCTTGATCTCGATGCGTTTTTTGTTTCGGTAGAGCGTATCCTGAATCCAAATTTAATTGGAAAACCCGTTATTGTTGGTGGCGACCCTCATGGAAGAGGAGTTGTTGCCGCCTGTTCCTATGAGGCAAGAGCCTTTGGACTTCACTCGGCAATGCCCATCCGCCAAGCCTATCGGTTATGCCCGGGAGGAATTTATCTACATGGTCATTATGATGAGTATGTCAGGTACTCGAATTTGGTGGAAAATCTGCTGAGAAAGTATGCTCCAATGATAGAAAAAGCCTCAATTGATGAGTTCTATTTAGATTTTAGCGGATGTCATAATCTCTACGGAAATTTTCTAGATTTCGCGTCGCGTCTTCAAAGCCAAATTTACAAAGAATTAAAACTCCCGTGTTCTATCGGAATTGCCGGAAATAAAACTGTTGCTAAGGTAGCCTCCGACTTTAATAAACCAAATGGCATTACCTACCTTTTACCGGGAATGGAAAAATCTTTTCTCGCACCCCTTCCGGTGGAGTCGCTCCCCGGCGTGGGAAAAGTATTTTTAAAGTCGTTACATTCCAAAGGTATTTATCGGATTGGTGATGTATTAAAACTTCCTGTTGAATATTACACCTCTGCATTTGGAAAAGCCGGATTGGATCTATGGAACAAGGCTCACGGCAAAGGAAGTGAACACCTTACGCCAACAACACATCAAAAGAGTATTTCGAAGGAAACCACTTTTTCTGAAGATAAAATTTCAATCGATGAACTGTTACGACACTTGTTCAATCTTTGCAGTAAAGTTTCTCAAAACCTACGGGATCATAAATTTGTTGCATCAACTGTTCAGTTGAAGTTGCGGTATTCTGACTTCGTAACACTTACCCGTGCCAGAACTATACCTTATACCAACGATGATGCAAAAATATATGCTGTAGCGAAAGAGTTGTTACTCTCTGCTTACACGAGGAGAGTAGCGATAAGATTAATTGGTATTGGTGTTACAAAATTTGCCGAATATGCTGAGCAACAGTCTCTTTTTAAGGATATAGATGATAAAAGAAATGAAATGCTCAAAGCCGTAACTGCATTACGTAACAAATATGGTTACGAGGTGATAAAAATTGGCAGTTACGGTAAGCAGGAAAAACCACAAAAAAAGTAAAAGTTTACCTCAACCCGGAGGCCAGCTCATTTTTCTTCCTCCTAGTAAATGCATATGAAGGTGGTACACTTCCTGTCCTCCATTGTGATTACAGTTAATTACGAGACGATACCCTGACTCATGTATTCTTTCCTTACGGGCGTTGGTTGTAGCGGCATCAAACATTGCAGCGAGCAGTTCGGCATGATCTTGCCCGTTTATCTCATTTACCGTTGGAATGCTGATTTTAGGAATGATAAGAATATGAACCGGAGCCTGTGGACGAATATCACGGAACGCAAGGATCTTATCATTTTCCAATACAACATCTGCAGGAATTTCCTTGCGGATTATTCTTGAAAAAATAGTTTCACTCATTTTCCGAATCCTTCATTAAACCGTATTTTTTCATTTTAGTATATAAATGGCTTCTTTGAATATCAAGAATCTCAGCCGTTTTACTGATATTCCAATTGGTCAATTCAAGCTGTTTTGCTATAAACGCTTTTTCTGCTTTTTCTTTAAATTCCTGAAAAGAATTAGAACCCAAAATCAGATCGTTCATAGCAATTTTATCCATTGGAAGAAGAAATTCAATATCCCTTTGCTGTATTTCCTGTTTGTTCACAATAATGATTATTCTCTCTATTATGTTTCTGAGTTCCCGTATATTTCCCGGCCAACTGAGTTTCTGAAAAAGTGCGATGGCATCTTTAGAAAAACGGGGAAGAGGTTTTTTATATTTTTCTGCAATCTGAGCAGAGAAACTTTCGACAAGATAGGGAACATCGTCAATCCTTTCCCGCAGTGGAGGCAGATGAATTGGTATGACATTCAATCGATGATATAAATCTTCCCGGAAATTTCCTTTGGCAATTTCATCTTGTAAATTTTTATTCGTGGCAGCAACAAGCCTTACATCTACATCAATTTTTTTTGTACCGCCTACACGCTCAATTTTAGAATCTTCAATTGCCCGTAATACCTTTGCCTGTGCCTGAAGAGACATATCTCCAATTTCGTCAAGGAAGAGCGTGCCTTTGTTTGCTAATTCAAATTTACCAATGCGAAGTTGATGCGCACCGGTAAATGAGCCTTTCTCGTGACCAAACAACTCAGATTCAATCAATTCGTTTGGTATAGCCGCACAATTCACATCAATAAATGGTGCGTCCTTCCGTAAGCTGAACTTGTGTATTGCCCTCGCTGCTAATTCTTTTCCGGTTCCATTTTCTCCGGTAATTAATATTCGTGCATCAGTTGGCGCAACTTTTTCTATTATTTCCATTATTTTTTTCATAGGTGCGCTTTGCCCGATCATCTCACTTTCGCGGGAAAGGGCATCTCTCATTTCCGTATTTTCGCGCATGAGCCTTGACTGAGAACTAGCATTTCTGACACTGATGAGCAATTTCTCCCGATCGATTGGTTTTTCCAGAAAATCGAAAGCTCCAAGTTTGGTTGCCTTAACTGCATTCTCAATATTTCCGTAGGCGCTTATGATAAGAATATTTACCGATGTATTAAACTCACGAATATTTTTTAGTACTTCGAATCCATTTAGATCGGGTAGCTGAATGTCAAGAAAAATTACATCGTATGGAAAATCTTTTGCTTTGATAATACCTTCGGAGCCGGTGTTTACATAGTCAACGCGATGACCTTCATATTCGAGAATTAATGAGATGCTCTCACAAATCTCTTTTTCATCATCAATGATTAAGATGGATGCCATATTTCAAAATGTGATTTAGGTTGTAAGAGAGAAAGACTGAAGAAGGTGAAGTGGGGATACCATCTCGCAATATTTGGCCAAAAAATTTTCCAAGTTCATTTGTTCGCATATCCCTCAGATCTGCTTCATCTGATGAGTTAAAAAATACTTCAATTAACTCTACAAAATAACCAATCACCATTGTTAAATCAATGATGTTGGATGAATAGCTCAGAAATGCGCTCCCGAAGAAATGTGCCGGTTTATCTGTATCACTCAATTTTCCTTTTGGAGTATCAAGATAAAAATTTGAAGGTAAAAGTTCATTTTTTAATAAGAATACTGAATCCTCATCGGAATAAATCGGAATTTCCAATCGAATATTTGTGAGAGGGACTTTAACCGGTATTCGGTTGTATGGCAAAGTGGCAAAAGTTAGTGCTAACAACGCCTCAGAGGTATCGAATTTGCATTGTGTAAGGGCAAATGTGAAAATTAAATCAAGTTGATGATAATCAGAATTATTTAATTTAAATGCTTTGAACTCTGCTGATGCGATGAACTGTGTTATCGCCCGAATATTCTTTGTTAAATCTCTTTCACCTGAAGCGTTGATGTTTACATTACCCAACAAAATAAGAAGGAGGCAAATCTGAAACAGGGAAGTTAATTGAATATTAAGTTTGTATGACACCTGGGTTAAACTTATCTGTAATAGGATTATTTGCAGTAATACGGATGGAGTGCGAAACATATTTTCTTATTAAAGTAGGGTCAATTATTTCATCAACCCAAAGCCTTGCCGCAGCATACAGGGGAGTGCTTTTTTCTTCGTAGGAAGATATAATTTCTTTGAGGAGACTATTTCGTTCCTCTTCACTGAGAGATTTACCTGCAGACTCCAATTGTTTTACCCGGATTTCCATAAGAACATTAGCCGCCTGATTTCCTCCCATCACTGCAATTTTTGACGATGGAAGTATAAAAATAAAGCGTGGATCATAAGCTTTTCCACACATGGCATAATTTCCCGCACCATAACTATTTCCTATGATTATAGTAATTTTGGGAACAACACTATTAGCTACAGCGTTAACCATTTTGGCGCCGTCTTTTATTATTCCTCCGTGTTCGGCGCGACTACCGACCATAAAACCAGTAACATCCTGCAGGAACAAAAGTGGAATATTTCTCTGGTTACAATTCATTATAAACCGTGCCGCTTTATCAGCGCTGTCGGAATAAATTACGCCTCCAACCTGCATTTCTCCGCGTTCGGTTTTCACAATTTCTCGTTGGTTAGCTACAATGCCAACAGACCAGCCATCAATACGAGCATAGGCGGTTATAAGAGTTTTTCCATAACCGGCTTTATATTCATCAATTTCCGAATCATCAACAATACGAGCAATAAGTTCATACATGTTGTATGGTTTTAGGGTATCTTCCGGAAGAATCCGTAATATTTCCTTTGGGTCGAATTTTGGAGGAGAGGGGGTGTGCCTCCGGAAATAAATTGTTTCAGGGAGATTAAATTTATCAATAAGACTTCGAATTTGTGTGATGCATTCTTCATCGTTCTTCATTATATAATCAGTAACTCCCGATACATTTGATTGCACAACCGCACCGCCTAATGCCTCGTTACTGATATTTTCTCCAATAGCTGCTTTAACAAGATGTGAACCGGCAAGAAAGACAGAGCCTTCTCCTTCAACAATAAGTGCTTCATCACTCATAATTGGAAGATATGCGCCACCGGCAACACAGGGACCCATTATTGCTGCAATCTGAGGAATTCCCATTGAGGAGATACGGGCATTATTGCGAAAAATTCTACCAAAATGTTCTTTATCCGGAAAGATTTCATCCTGCATAGGGAGAAAAACACCTGCACTATCAACAAGGTATATAAGAGGCAATCTGTTTTCAATGGCAATTTCCTGAGCCCGTAGATTCTTTTTACAAGAAAGGGGAAACCATGCTCCGGCTTTTACTGTTGCGTCATTTGCAATTATCATACATAATCTATTTCTAACAAAACCTACTCCCGTCACAACACCGGCGCCGGGTGCTCCTCCTTGCTCCTTGTACATATCATGAGCGGCAAAGGTACCAAATTCAAAGAACTCGGTGTCCGGATCTATAAGCAGATTAATCCTTTCGCGGGCGGTTAATTTACCTTTAGATTTGTGTTTTTGAATTGTTTTTTCTCCACCGCCTAAATGGATTTTCGCCCTCACGGCGTTAATCTTACGAATGAGATTTTTGCGAAAATCCTCTCTGGATAAAACTTCAGGTGTTTCCGGAATTGGGTTGCCAATAGGTTTCATAAAAAATTACTTAAAATAACTTAAATATTTATTATCTAATGGATTACAGAATATTTTGCAACAAACTTCTTGCAATAACTATTCTTTGAATTTCAGATGTACCTTCGCCAATAGTAAGTAACTTTACATCCCTGTATAATTTTTCTACCGGAAAATCTTTGGTAAATCCATAACCGCCAAAAATCTGAACCGCCTCATTAGCGGCTTTCTCTGCTACTTCACTGGAATAGAGTTTTGCCATTGCGGCTTCCCGGAGCATGGAAATACCCTGACTTTTTTTGGCGGCCGCTCTGTAAGTTAAAAGTTTTGCTCCCTCAATGGATGTGGCAATCTCAGCCAATTTGAATTGAATTGCCTGAAAATCGCAGAGTGGTTTACCAAATTGAATTCTTTCCTTCGAATATTTGATTGAGGCATTAAGTGCTCCCTGAGCAAGTCCGAGACTCAGAGCGGCAATTGAGATGCGTCCACCCTCAAGAATTTTCATTGCCTGAGTAAAGCCTTCATTTTCATTTCCGATGAGATTTTCTTTTGGTACCAGCATGTTTTCAAAAATCAGTTGTGTCGTATCGCTTGCCCGCATACCCAATTTGTTTTCCTTTTTCAAAGCAATCAATCCGGGATAATCTTTCTCGAGAATGAAAGCTGATATACCTTTTCTGCCTTTTTCGGGATCAGTTATAGCCATAATTACATAAGTTGAGCCGACGGTACCATGTGTTGTAAATGTTTTGCTTCCGTTAATTTCGTAATAGTCACCCTTATTCTTTGCAATGGTTTTTAGTCCACCGGCATCGCTACCTGAAACAGATTCTGTGAGCCCCCATGCCCCAAGTACTTTTCCTTGAGCAAGATCCGGAAGATATTTTTCTTTTTGAAAATCATTTCCAAAATTCAGGATGTGGTTAGTACATAATCCATTGTGAGCGGCTACACTTAAGGCAATAGAGGGATCTACCTTCGCGAGTTCTTCGATTACGATTGCAAATTCAGTATAGGTCAATCCCGCTCCGTTATATTTTTCAGGAACCAGTATTCCCAAAAAACCCATATCACCAATTTCCCTCATTATGTCATAAGGAAAATCCTGACTTTCATCATATTTCATTACTTCCGGTGCAATACGATTATTGGCAAATTCTCTCACAGTTTCACGAATAAGTTCCTGCTCTTCAGTAAATTCCATGAGAAATGGTGATGCATTTGACATTTCAATTCCTTTCACTCAGATTTTTTTTAAATTCCTCTAATATCGATTCAGCATATACATAAGGAGATACCCCTTCTTTCAGATTATTTTTTTCATCTATTGAGAAGAGCATGTTATTGTTATGCCAGATTTCATTAAGTATCTTTTTTTCTACAAGTTCTTTTACCCGCAGAGTAAAATGATTGTTTCTACGCTTTTCAAAATTCCCGCTATTAAGCAAATATGAATGGTGACGCTGAATTTCTGCTTCAATCTCCTTAAGTCCTTTGTTCTCAGTGGCAACACATTTTATAATATCAGGCATCCAGGAATTTTGGTCGTGTGCCCTCATCATAAGAATGGTTCTTATTGCTGAAACAGCCTGCTCAGAGCCGGGTCTATCGCACTTATTAACTACATAAAAATCGGCGATTTCCATAAGTCCCGCTTTCATAGCCTGCACTGAATCTCCCGATTCCGGAACCAAAACGACAATAACCGTGTCTGCTGTTTTTGCTATATCAAGTTCCGACTGACCAACACCCACAGTTTCAAAAATTATATAATCGTAACCTGCCGCATCAAAAATATCAGCTGTATCGTTTGCTTTAGTGTTCAATCCTCCAAGACTACCTCGGGTTGCCATACTTCTGATGAAAACTGATTCGGTATTGCCAATATCTGACATTCGAACTCTGTCACCGAGTAGAGCTCCTCCTGTAAAAGGACTGGTTGGATCGACAGCAATTATTGCGACCTTTTTGCCCTGTGAAATGTATAGTTTGGTCAACTGATTTGTAATTGAACTTTTACCTGCGCCGGGAGGTCCGGTAATGCCAATTTTATAAGCTCTTCCCGTATAACCGGATAAAGATTTTAGTAATTCCTCAGATTCAGGGTATTCGGATTCAATATAAGTTATTGCTCTGGAGAGCGGTCTTTTTTCTCCACTTACAATTTTTTGTACAAGCTCTGTTAAATTCATAAAGAGAAGGGGATAGAAGATAGTTTACTTATATAATTCATTACGGTAAATATATTCTTTAACATTTTCAGGAACAAGTGAGTCAATAGTTAGCCCTGATTTTATCTTTTGCCTGATTTCAGTGGAACTGATATTAATTAAAGGGGAGTCAAGATACACAGCCTTTTTCATATATTCTGTTTTTTTATGCTCTTCCTTTAATTCAATAGTACGACGCTTTAGTACAACAACTGTAGCCAGTTCAAATATTCTATCAGGGTTCTTCCATTTGTGAAAGGTTAATATATTGTCGAAACCGATAATCAACTCGATCTCACGATTTTTTTCAGTAAAGTGTTCCAGTGTTTCGAATGTGTAGGAAATACCTGCTTTTTTTATCTCATAATCAGAATAATCGAATCCCGGGATTCCATCAATGGACATTTTTATCATTTCAATTCTGTGAACAGGGTCTATAAGTAATTCGTTTTGTCTAAGTGGCTGAACAGCACACGGAATAAAAATAACTTTAGATAATCCTCTGTTGGTTTTCACGAAATGTGCTGTAATCAGATGCCCGAGATGAATGGGATTAAATGACCCTCCATAAATACCAATTTTTTCAGTCATTATTTACTTCTGTTTGGGAAGATAAATGTAAATTCTCTTTGTTATCATTCTGTAAGATTTCCGGTCGAATAGAATTTAAAAGTTCAGCAATTTTATTTCTGTGGATAGTAATTTCCTGTTCATAATATTTTTTATAAAATCCCGTCGAGGCTTTATATTGCATTTTTCTGAAAGCAAGAGTAGTAGAAGAAATAATAAATTGATTTCTGATTCGCTCATCAATCCAACCGGGTAATTCGCGTTCTTTTTTATTCATTATCGCAACAAATTCACGAGGAAAATATCCATCCCTTGCTTCTTCATCGAGTTCCTTTGCAATCATCTTCGCTTCATTTTTCAGGGAAAGAGAAAACGCTGAAAGAAAAATAATTACTGAGCCGGTGAGAAAGAGAAAACCGATCAGGCTTGTTGAGCTGAAACTAACACTAAAGTTCCATGCAGAGTGTATAAAAACAGCAACAAGATATCCAATTATCGGGAATGTAATCTTAAATCCCCAGCCTTTAAATTTCGCATACCCAAGAAAGGCTCCGAAAGTTGCGGTTGAAACACAATGCATAGCGGCAGTGAAGAATGTACGGATGATAACAATAGTGAACCATGTAAACGGATTTGAGTCATTAGTAACAAAATAGAAAAAATTTTCTGTCATTCCGAAACCTAGACCGATTGCACCACCATAAACAATACCATCTGTCATATTATCGAATTTTTTGTTCGTAATCGTCGAAAACAAAAATACTCCCTTAACTGCCTCTTCAACCAAAGGGGCTATTGCAATAACATCTACATGTTCAAGAAAAAAGGAATTTCTTATTATAGTCTTTACAATGCTACTTGCTATAAGGCTTCCTATAATTGCCAGAATTACAGCTCCAATAGCACCCCAAAGAAAATTCTTTAAATACAAACCGATAGGTTCCCTGTCAAACCGATCATATCGCCAGATAAAAACCAAATAAATAACTATTGGCACAACCGCCGCCAGCAACGACATAAATATCGGCATACTTTGAGTTGTTTCCCGGAATAATTATAAAAAAGTATTTAATGAAATTAAGAAAATTGTTGTAAGTGCAATAATTATTAATGATTTGATACCCGGGAATAATAAATACATTAATTATAAATAATAATCACGGATATCAGACCTAAATTATAAATAAGAATTGTGGTAAATGAATAGTTTGGTACAAAAGAAAAAACTATGAGTACTCACCAGAGTGTGTAAAAACCAAAAAACCCTGTACAATAAAAAAACCTTAGAAATTGATTAATATTTTACTGTTTCTTATATTTGCAGGTCATATTTGTTTAGAAAAACGATGAAAATAAAAATTGCCGGATTAAAAGATGGCAATCATACATGGAGTTTTCAGGGCGGCATTGAGGAGATAGGTCTTCGGGAACCTTTTATTGGTGGTTATACCCTCAATATCAATTTAGATAAATCGATACATCAATTGTATTTAAAAGCTGATCTTGAAGTATCGGGCAGTTTTATTTGTGACAGATGTGGAAAAGATATTGAAAAGCATATGCCTGTCAAGTTCGATGTTGTATATCTTTTTGAGCAACCCAAAAATTTGGTTGATGAAAGTTCGGTTGTTTTTTTACATCCGGAAGCTGATCAGATTGATATAGGCAGTGAACTGTATGATTATGCTCACCTTGCTGTGCCAATGAAATTACTTTGTGATGAAGATTGTAAAGGCTTATGCTCCAGGTGTGGGCAGGATCTAAATATAAAACAATGTGAATGTGCTGAAAAAAATTACGAAGATGAGCGCTGGTCGCCTCTGAGAGAACTTAAATCGAGATTAGAAAATAATTAAATAAAAAGGTTAATTAAAAATGCCAAATCCAAAACGAAAAATGTCGAAAACCCGCAGGGATAAAAGAAGAACTCACTATAAAGCCGAGGCACCAACACTCAGCAAATGTAAGGATTGCGGCGAAATAAAACTCGCTCACCATGCTTGCCCGTCCTGCGGAAAGTATGACGGCCGCTCAATGTTTATTCCGAAAAGTTAATATCGCTAACCGGAATGCAGCTTCCTTCGAAGAAGTGCAGAATTGTTGTTGATGCAATGGGGGGGGATTTTGCCCCCCTTAATGATGTTCTCGGGTCTGTTCAGGCGCTTGAGGCAGAACCGGATTTCGAACTCATACTTGTAGGAAAAAAGAATGAGATTCTCCGCACTTTAAATGAACATAATTACACTTTATCCGAAGATAATATTATTCATGCTGATGAAGTGATTGGTATGGGGGAAACCCCTACTGATGCAATCAGGAAAAAAAGAAACTCATCTCTTGTGATTGGTGCTAATCTTGTTGCGGAAGGTAAGGCTGATGCATTTGTTAGTGCAGGAAATACGGGAGCTGTAGTTGCTGCAGCTACATTTATTATAGGTAAAATAAAAGGGGTTGAGCGTCCAACTATTGGTACATATATACCTAACGAGACCGGAATAACTACGCTTTTTGATGTCGGAGCATTTGTCGATTCAAAACCATCTCACCTGTTGGGGTACGGTATAATGAGTTCAATTTATGTAAGTGAGATGTATGGAATAGAAAAACCCACCGTTGGATTATTAACTGTTGGAGAAGAGGAGGGGAAAGGTGGAAAGGTTCAGAAAGAAGCGTACGAATTATTTAAAAAATCCAAATTGAATTTTGCCGGAAATATTGAAGGAAGAGATATTTTGAAAGGCAAAGTGAATATTGTTATTTGCGATGGATTTATTGGTAATATCCTTTTGAAATTCGGAGAAAGTGTTCCAAAGTTGATGAAACACTTATTAACGCAGTACGCAGGCTCAAGTATTTTTAACAAAATTAAAAT
>CAYTLQ010000160.1:0-20117 GCA_964438715.1 uncultured Ignavibacteriaceae bacterium | reverse complement strand
AGCTCCGAAATTCCGCACTATGGAAATAATTAAAGAGCTCGAAAAGCGAAATCGGGGAATTTATTGCGGGGCAATCGGATTTATGAATGCAGATTATGCAACATTCAGTGTCCCCATAAGAACGATAGAGTGTTCTCTGATTTCCCGTGAAGCACGGATAGGTGTTGGCAGTGGCATCGTATGGGATAGCATTACTGAGGCAGAACAAACAGAATATTTAACTAAGCTTACTTTTCTGAAAAATCCATTACCATGGTTCGAAATATTTGAAACTATCGGTGTACGAAATGGTGAAATTATTTTTCATGATGAGCACATAGCCCGCTTATTGAAAACCGCTGACTACTTTCTCTTCTCCGTTAAACAGGATGTCTTAAAAGAGGCTCTTTACGCTCAGAAACAAAAAATCCCGGATACAGGTAACTATGCTATAAGAATAAAGGTAGATAAGTGGGGCGATGTAAGTACCTCATGGTATGTAATTACCGATACCGATGAACCACCTAAGGTGCTGATTTCGGAAAAGAGAATTGACTCAACCGATCGTTTCCGTAGGTTTAAAACAACTTTGCGTGAGCTTTATGATACCGAGTTGAAAAAAGCTCGTTTACAGGGATATTTTGATGTTCTCTTTTTCAATGAAAAAGATGAATTGGCTGAAGGCGCTATAACAAACATTGTGCTTTTAATTAACGGAAAATATTTCACTCCCCCGCTGAATGCAGGTATTTTAGATGGAATTGCGCGGTCAGCTTTTCTAAACGAAAACATGGTTATCGAAACACCCCTTACAATACATGATCTGCGAAGTGCTGAACAGGTATTACTGATGAATTCCGTCAGAGGGATAATAAAAATACATCCGGATGCCGTTGAATATCCCCCGAATAGTAAAAAATGATAAATGCTTTCAATAAAAAAACGAGCAGAAAATAATTATGAAAAACTATCTGAATAATAATTTCGATTTTGAGCAAATTATCGATTTCTATGATGAACTGCCACTTTGGTCTTCTGCTTTTGGAGCAAAACTTCTCAATTCCGTAAAATACACGAAAGGCATCACCGCACTTGATATTGGCTTTGGTACCGGATTTCCATTATTGGAACTGGCAATGCGTCTTGGTGATTCCTGTACTTTATATGGAATTGATCCATGGCCTCAGGGTATATCGCGAACGAAAAATAAAATGAAAGCCTATGGCATAACAAATGTAAAAATCATTGAAGGATATGCTGAAAAGGTTCCCCTACCGGATTCATCACTGGACCTTATTACCAGCAATAACGGAGTTAACAATGCATCTGATATTGCTACAGTTTTTGACGAATGCGCGCGTTTACTTAAAAGAGGCGGACAATTCATTCAAACAATGAATACCGCATTTACTATGTTTGAATTCTATAATACTCTCGAAGATGTTTTACGACAAAAAGGATTATTCAATGAAATTGAAATAACGAAAAAACATATTGAGAAAAAGCGTCCTGATACACAAACAATCTGCGAAATGCTGAGAGCAAGAGGATTTTATATTAATGCTGTAGAAGTAAGCCAGTTTAATTACCGATTTACTGACGCAACAGCTATGTTCAACCACTATTTTATCAGGCTGGCATTTATCGATTCATGGAAAAGCATAATGCCGGAAACAATATGCACAGAGATTTTCGAAGAAGTCGAAAATATTCTGAACAATTACTCATACAAAAAAGGTGAACTCAGTCTTTCGGTCCCATTTGTACTGATAGACTCCGAGAAAATTTAAACTTTACTAGATTACATTGAATAAGTAATCCGGAGTCAGCTAAGTTTATTGAGCTCCTTATATTGCTGAACCATCGCATTAAATGTTTCAGCACCAATAGAATTTTTCTCAGCAACTGACCGAAGAAATTTTATCTCCCTGTCATGAAATTCACTATCACTCATAGCAAGTTCAAGTCCATCATTAAGGAATAACTCTGCAACCTGCTTATTAGAAAATTCAACCGGCTCATCTTTAAGATATCGGTTGGAGAGTAAACTCTTTAATACATCCTCATAAAAATCTCTGCTGAAACCTAAACGCTTTGCAGCATTGCGAATCAGCTCTTTTTCTGCATCAACTAACTTATTATCTCTTCTCGCAAGAATTAACAAGCCTTTCAGGTAATTGCTCTTGTCCAAAACGGTAAACATTGTATCCTCAAATTCACAGAACAAAGATACCTCCTTTTCAGAAAATAACATGTGATATTTTGAGTCAGTAATGTTATTTTCTATATTATCAAAATATTTAAGAAAAAATACATTTATGAAAATTAATCAGGCTTTTAACTACCGATTGCAACTTACATTCCTTTTTTTTCTGTGTCTGTTTTCCCCGTCACAGGCACAGAAAATGCATGCTGAGGAATGGCTGACAAAATTTGAGAAAAGTAACTATCTTGAAACTCCGCGCTATAACGAAACTATAGAGTATTACCGGAAATTGGAAAAGTACTCTCCGTTTGTAAAGTCGGGTTCTTTTGGTACTTCACCTCAGGGGCG
Source organism: uncultured Ignavibacteriaceae bacterium (assembly GCA_964438715.1). Taxonomy (GTDB): domain Bacteria; phylum Bacteroidota; class Ignavibacteria; order Ignavibacteriales; family Ignavibacteriaceae; genus CAYTLQ01. Next base: position 17,584 of record CAYTLQ010000160.1, on the reverse strand, counting down.
GGATTTACGATATTTCATTATTTCAAAGGATAAGGCTTTTACACCCGAAAAAGCAAAAAGAATAAAAAAGCCGGTGCTATTCTGTATTAATGGTATTCACTCCGGTGAAATTGAGGGTAAAGATTCCTGGATGCTTCTTTTACGGGAAATGCTGGTAACAAAAGAACATTTTCGTTTTCTGGATAGTGTAATAATAATTGTCGTTCCAATTTTTAATGTAGATGGACATGAACGATTTTCAAAATACAATAGAATTAATCAGAATGGTCCTAAGGAAATGGGCTGGCGTACTACTGCACAGAATCTGAACCTGAACAGAGATTGGTTGAAAGCTGATGCCCCGGAGATGCAAGGACTCTTACGATTATTTTCCGCATGGTTGCCGGATTTTTTTATTGACTCCCATACCACCGATGGCGCTGATCATCAGTATCATGTAACTTATGGATTGGATAAATTTTCAACTATTTACTCTGAAACTACTCTTGAGGTGAGTGAGCATCTTATTCCGCTATTGCATAGTCGTGTACCGGAAAAGGGATTTCTCATTGCGCCGTATGTCGGGTTCAAGGATAATAATCCTAAAAACGGGCTGATTGATTGGCCCCCAACACCAAGATTTTCAAACGGATATACAAGCGTACAAAACCGAATCGGCTTGCTTATAGAAACGCATGTATTAAAACCATATAAAGAACGGGTATTCGCCACGAAAGCTGTTCTTGAAACCATTCTGGAATACATCAATAAAAATGCCTCTCGCCTGCTTTCTCTCAACCAGCGGGCTGACTACAATTCAGCACTTAGTCTTTCGAGCGGCCAAAGTGCCCTTCCTGTTTCATTTAAAGTGACTAATTCTTCAACTCAATTTCTTTATAAAGGATTTGAAGCAGTAGAGGAGAGCAGTCAGGTTTCAGGAACGAAGAAACTTGTTTATACAAGAACGCCGTACGAAGCAGAAATACCTTATTTTAATCAGGCTGAGGTTACCGACTCAATTAAACTGCCCTTCGCATACATTATTCCTCAGGAGTACAAAATTATTGCTGAACGACTTCAATTGCATGGTGTAGTTATTGAAACAACAGACGAAATGAAATATGCAGTTGTAAACAAATACAAGTTTAACAATGTGAAATTCGCTTCATCATCGTATGAAGGCAGACAAACCGTATCAGTAACATATGATGTTGTAAAAGACACCATAATTATTCCGAAAGGTGCATTTTTGGTGAAAACAAATCAGCGAACCGTTCGTGTTATAGGCCATGCACTTGAACCAAAATCGGGTGACTCTTTTTTGCGTTGGGGATTTATGAATGGAATTTTCGAGCGGAAAGAGTATTTTGAAGACTACATAATGGAAAAGGTAGCTGTTACTATGCTTGAAGAAAATCCTGCTCTCAGGGAAGAATTTTTCAAGAAGGTTGAGTCTGATGAAAAATTCAGAAATGATCCTTATGCACGATTAAACTTTTTGTATGAACGGTCACCATATTTCGATCAAAAATTTAATATTTATCCGATTATGCGCATAGAGAAATCTGACGATTTTCTTAAGTTACAATAATATTTTTCTTAAAAGACTTGATTAATTTCAATATCTATCGAACACAATTTGTTCTATTCTTCTGCTTTTTCATTCAGGCAAATTATTGTCAGCAAATTCCCCTGAATGAATATAATCTGCCGGTAGTTACTTCGTACAGTCTTTATCTATCGCTGATAGAAAAAGACAGCTCGCAGAAACTCGTGGATGTTACCGAATACCTTCCGGGCGTAGTTCTCGACATCCGATATGCAACCGAAAATAATTTTACAGGAAAAGTTCTTTACCCTGAAGCAAAATCTTTTGCCCGGTTGCCTGTAGTAAAAGCCCTTCAAAAAGTCAGAGCTGAGTTACAAAAAGAGAATCTGGATATAAAAATATTTGATACATATAGGCCATATTCCATAACAAAAACCATGTGGGAATATGTACAAGATGACCGTTATGCGGCAACTCCTGAAAAAGGCAGCAGACATAACAGAGGCTGTGCGATTGACCTCACTTTAGTTGATTTACAAACCGGAAATGAAATTGAGATGCCAACTGAATACGATGCGTTCTCGGTAAAATCACACGATTATTATATGGATCTTCCGGAAGCGGCTATTTTTAACCGCGCAAGATTGCGCGATGTTATGGAGAAATTTGGATTTAAACATCTCAACTCCGAGTGGTGGCATTTTGATTTTATTGGCTGGGAAAATTATCCTCTGATGGACCTTTCCTTTAAGGAATTGTCAGAACAAAACGATTAGTTTTTTTCAAATTAATGGAGACTTAATGAAAATTCTTTTTTCTTCTTTCTCGCGGTATTGGTTTACCGGAAAGTATTTTCCGTTAGTTCTTGCCGTAGTGCTGATCGCGTTTTTTCCGTCCGAAATTTCTGCGCAATTAAGCGAAGGGGGCTTGCCTTACAGCTTTTCTCATCAACTTTCTGACTCTGTACCTGCTATCATTTTTCCGCGCGTTGATAGAGACGAATTGTTACGGCAAGACTCCATTGAGCAGTCAAAAGGTGTTCCTTTCAGATTCGGATTCTCTCACGATGCTTCCATCAATATGGATAACAGCGGACGATGGGATATCCTTCCGAGTGGTGATAAACTTTGGAGACTGACAATTGTTTGCCCTGAAGCTATTTCGGTAAACTTACTTTATAATCACTATTACCTTCCCGAAGGTGCAAAGTTTTATATTTATAATTCGTCAAAAACTGAAATTATCGGGGCATTTACAAAAAGAAACAATAAAGATGACGGATTGTTTGCAACTGGTGTTGTGCGGGGAGATACAATGCATCTTGAATATTACGAACCTTCAAATGCTGAATTTCAGGGCAGTATATCCATTTCAAATGTCATTCATGGGTATAGTGATATCTTTAAAGAAATTGCCCGGCGTAATGACTTTGGAACTTCAGGCTCTTGTAATATCAATGTTAATTGTCCGCAAGGCGCTGACTGGCAGAATGAAAAACGCTCAGTGGCTATGATACTTACTGCCGGAGGAACACGGTGGTGTTCAGGTGCTATGATAAATAATGTCCGGCAGGATCTGGTGCCGTATTTTCTTACTGCAAATCACTGTCTGACCGGCTCATCCAACAGTTGGATTTTTATGTTTAAATATGAGAGTCCAAATTGTAATATAATCGATGGACCTCTGAATTATACCCTTTCAGGTTCAACACTCAAAGCATCAAATTCAGCATCCGATTTTGCACTCCTGCAAATTGCGGAGGCGCCTCCTGATTCCTATGAAGTTCACTGGAGTGGCTGGAATCGGGCTGATGTACCCGCAACATCCGGCGCAGGAATACACCACCCTGATGGTGACATTAAGAAAATATCTTTTGTAAGCGTACCGTTTGAGCACGATACATGGACCGGGACTCCGGCAAATTCACACTGGCGTACCAGATGGAGTGCAGGGGTTACCGAACCCGGGTCATCCGGATCTCCCATTTATGACCAAAACCATCGAATTATGGGTCAGCTTCATGGCGGTCCATCATCCTGTACTGCCTCCGACAAATCGGACCTATATGGGAAATTTTCATTTTCATGGGATTACGGCACTTCAGCATCCACCAGATTAAAAGACTGGCTTGATCCTGATAATACAGGTGTGATGTTCCTTGATGGCTGGGATCCCTCAATTGGAACTCCCGATACAGTTCCTCCAACAGCAATAACAGATCTCTCAGTAATAGCCGGAACTTCGAATAGCCTTACTCTCTCGTGGACAGCGCCTTCTGACACTTCTTATGGCGGTGTAAAACAATATGATGTAAGAGTATCAACCTCTCCCATTACCGATACGACATCGTTCTATACTGCTACCCGTGTTCCCGCTCCTGCTCCTCAGGCGCCGGGTTCAACTGAACAATTAATGGTAAAAAACCTCAGCCCAAACACCACTTATTATTTTGCCATAAGGTCTTCAGATTTATGGAACAATAAATCACTGCTCTCAAATATGGCGCTTGACACAACTCTGGCTCCACCGGTAATAAATGTAACCCCCGCTTCCATTACACGGGTAATTTCAACCAATTCTGTTCTTACTGATACTATCAAAGTGAAAAATAACAGTGTTTTACCTTCAACTTTGGATTATACTGTTGAATTGGCAAACAATACATTCCCCGGTAAAGTGCAGGTTAGTTTAGCGCCGTTAATCCTTAACAGTATGGAGGGTGTTGCAGTTAAGAAAGAAGAACCTGTAACCTCCGGCGGACAATCGATTGACGGTCAGGGAGGTCCCGATGCTTTTGGTTACAAATGGATTGACTCCGATGAACCAAATGGACCTACATACATTTGGCAAGATATTTCATCAAGCGGCACTGCAATTACCAACTGGACAGCTCTGGGAACAGGAAATGCTCTTGATGATGGATATGCCGGACCTTTCAATCTTGGATTTAACTTTAAATTTTACGGGCAGGTTCGCCAACAGGTGTACATAGGGACAAATGGTCTTCTTATGTTCAATCAGCCGTCAGAAAATAATTATTCCAATACACAATTACCAACATCCGCGGCTCCGAACGAACTTATTGCCGCTTTTTGGGATGATCTTGACGGGAGAACACAAGGAACTGTTCATTATAAACAAGATGGTAATAAATTTATTGTTCAGTACACGAACTGGCAGAGATATTCAGGGAATGGTTCGCTTACCTTCCAAATCGTACTGTATTCAAGTGGCAAGATTTATTTCTACTATAATTCTTTGAATGCCACCACGATGAACAGCGCAACAATTGGTCTGGAAAATCAGGCAGGTACTGTAGGGTTACAGGTTTCTTATAATACCGCTTATGTTCACAATAACATGGCTGTGAAAATTGCCGCCGAACCGGATTGGCTTTCTACAAATAATCTTGGTGGTACATTGTACAATGGCAATTCAACTGCAATTGTGCTGAACTTCCGGTCTGAGGATTTTCCTGCAGGTCAATACAGAATGGATGTTAAAATTGCAAGCAACGACCCCGTAACTCCTCTGGTTACAGTTCCGGTAATAATGGTGATTGAAGGAGGCATCCCCGTTGAGCTTACATCGTTTACGGCTAACGCAATTAAGAATAATGTTCTACTCAAATGGTCAACGGCAACGGAAACAAATAATCGTGGTTTTTCCGTTGAGCGCAAATCTGCCGGCTCACAAAACTGGTCGCCAATCTCCTTTATTAACGGAGCAGGTAATTCTACTGAAAAACACGAATATACATTTACCGATAGATCATTGTCACCGGGATTGTATTCTTACCGTATAGTACAGACTGATCTTGATGGCGCTGTAACATACTATAATGCAATTGAAGTTGAAGTAGGAATACCTGAGGAGTTTTCATTAGAGCAAAACTACCCCAATCCTTTCAATCCGTTAACAAAAATTGAGTACAGTGTTGGCGAAAAAGCCCATATCAAACTCGCAGTGTATGATATGTTGGGAGCAGAAGTTTCCGTTCTTGTTAATCAGGAAACTGAACCCGGTTATTACGCAGTTGTATTCAATGCTTCTTCATTACCCTCCGGGATTTACCTCTACCGACTTGAATGGGGAAACAAAAGTTTAACGAAGAAGTTTACACTAACCAAATAATATTATTATTCCCAATAAAATGCCCGGTTCGCCGGGCATTTTATTTATTATGCAAAATATTATTTTTTTCTGTGGTTAATTATCCTGTTAAACATTCCTCCAAAAATTACTTCCCGGGTTGTTTCTGCAGAAAGAAAATCGTTTGGAAATCCTGCTTCAATTGCGCTCACATCATTTAAAGAAGATATTTGTTGCGGTAAGAGCGAGATATTCAGAAAGCCAAGATTTTCTGAAAGTTGCTGAGCAGTTCTTGCACCAATTACAGGGAAAATATTTTGTCCTCTGGAATATAACCATCGCAAAGCAACCTGAGCAGGAGGCACGCCAACTTCATCTGCAATCCTTACTACAGCTTCCGATATTTTTACAGCTCGCTCTGCCAACCGTGCGCTTTGAGGGCTTAATCGTTTAGGGGAATCATCTTTACGAAGATATTTACCTGTTAAAGCACCACCAGCCAGCGGAGCCCACGCCGTAATTGCAAGATCAAGATATTCTGCCATTGGAAGATACTCTCGTTCCGCTGATCGTTGTATAAGGCTGTATTCAACCTGAACGCCGCAAAATGTACTCCATCCCCTTAATTCCGAAATTGCTACCCCCCTGGAGATAATCCAGGCGGGAGTATCCGAAATGGCAATATAATTGACCTTCCCCATTCGTACGAGGTCATCCAACCCGCGAAGCACCTCTTCTATTGATGTTGTGAAATCCCAGGCGTGTAAATAAAGAATATCTACATACTCAGTACCCAGTCGCTTCAGGCTACCCTCCACCGATGCCATCATATTTTTTCGGTGATTACCTCCGTCGTTTGGATTATCTCTCCTTGTATAAAGAGAGTATTTTGTAGCAATAACAAAATAATCTCTATCCGACTCAATTAGTTTGCCTACATATTTTTCACTTGTTCCTTCGGTGTATCTGTTAGCAGTATCAATAAAATTTCCACCGGCAGAAGTGAAAACTTCAAAGATTTTTTTACTCTCATCAAAATCGGCACCCTTTCCCCATTCGGTTCCAAAAGTCATAGCCCCGAGACATACTTCCGAAACCCGTAATCCGCTTCTTCCGAAAAGTTTATAATTCATAATTTTTCTTATCCTTATTATTTAGTAAAAACAATAGATATCCATTCATCCATACCGGTAGTTTCACTATGCTGTAAACCCTGAGCCGCATATTCACGAATAATTTCTTCCTCATCCTCATGATATAAACCGGATAAAATAAGAATGCCGCCTGTTTTGAGTTTCTCTGCCAGATTTGGAGCAATCGAGAGAAGAATATTCTTCTGAATATTTGCTGTTATCAGGTCGAATTCCGATTCATGCACTCCGGAAATGTCACAAATTCTTATTGTAACTTTACCCTCAACACCATTTAAGTGAACATTCTCAACACTATTTTCGTAGCACCATTCGTCGTTATCAAAGGCAAGTGCTTCCTCAGCCCCGAGCTTTACTCCTGCAATCGCAAGAATTCCCGTACCGCTTCCCGCATCCAGCATTTTCATTCCCGGACGAATATATTTTTCTAACGCGAGCAACACTAATTTGGTTGTCTGATGTTCACCGGTACCGAAGGACATTTTCGGATCGATTGTCAGGACAAGTTCATCAGGTTGTGGACTATATTCTCTGAATGTAGGTTTGATAACGATTTTATTACTCACTCTTATTACCTGAATTGTACTTTCCCATTCTTTATTCCAGTTTTTATTTTCAATATTTTCCAGAGTTACTGAAGTGACTTCATAACCGTTCTGTACTAGTATGTTCTTTAATTGCCCGGAATAATCGTCGGAATTTTCGGAGAACACCCTAAATCCATCAGGAGTTATTTCAACACCAGAAATATCTAACTCCCAGAAAAGTCCGGCAGTTTCATCGGGATCGGGTGTTTTGGCAGTAATGTTATAAATCAAAAAGTTTTTCACCGGTAGTAATTCCTAATTATAAAGAGGAAAAAATAATAAAAATGAAGCAAAGCCATTTAATTTTATCTTAGTGTTGGGGTATGAAAACCGTTTATTTCTCAAACTTTTTGGATATGTTGTAATGACTTTACCTCATAACAGTGTTTTTTGTTTAATATTTGAGTATCAGGAGGATATTTTAAATTACCAACAAAATTTAAAGGATTATTATTTCCCTAAAGAAGAAGATCTTCCCTGAATCAGAAATCTGAAACGCTGAAATTGACTCAGACCATAAAGTGGTTATATCTTAGTGCGAGATTTTCAGATTAGAGTATTATTCTTTCATATAGTACCCGCATTCTCACTTTTTCTGAATGAATTACTTGATTAGATTTAAAGTTTATAGTAAATCTTTTTCTAATACGGATGGCCGACCAGGTTCCTATTTATTTTTCAGCATTCAGAGATTATACCGATTATTGTTTTCTGTTGAAAGAAGACGGTAAAATCATTGATGTTAACAATTCTTTTCTTGAACATAATGGCTATACAAAAAAAGAGATTATAGGATCCGATTTTGAACAATTACTCCATCAGCCCTCTATACTTCGGTTCGAGCACAGCATCATCAAATCGATTGAAAACACCAGGAATCAGCTCATTAATTGCCGCCTACTTTCAAAAAACGGTACTGACTTTGAGGCATCACTATATATTGCCCCGCTCGAGGAAAAATCCCGAAGCCAGAAATACATACTTATAATTGCCAAAGATATTTCAGAAGAGAAAAAGAAAGAAATTAATCTTCTTCGTTTCTATAATGTGGCTGAGAATACTGTTAACCCCTTGCAGATAACTGACCTCAACGGAAAAATGGTGTATGTTAATCCGGCTTTTGTAAAAGCAAGCGGATATTCGAAAGAAGAATTAATTGGAAGTGACCCTAAGATTTTCGGTAGTGAGAAACACTCCCGCAAATTCTGGGATAATATGTGGTCAACCATTTCCTCCGGAAAAGTGTGGGTTGGTGAAGTTGAAAACAGAAAGAAAAACGGAGAGCCATATCATACGCAGGTATTAATCTCACCGATTATTAATTCAGAAGGATTGGTAACCGGTTATTTTGGAATTCATCGTGACCTGACCGAGAAAAGAAATTTTGAGAAACAGCTCATCCATACACAAAAAATGGAAAGCATCGGAACACTTGCCGCCGGCGTAGCACACGAGGTCGGGAACCCGCTTGCATCCATATCCGCTTTGGTTCAAATTATCCAGCGTTCAACCAAAGAGGTTTTTATTATCGAAAAGATGGAGCTTATTAAAAAACAAATTACACGAATTTCGAAAATTATCAGAGACCTTGTTGACTTCTCACGACCTTCGAACTATGAACTGAAAATTACTGATCTTAATCAGATTGTAAAGGAATCAATTGAGATAGTCAGTGTAGGAAAGAAAGCAAAAGATATCCAGTTTTTATCAAATCTGGATCCCGGTTTGTTGCCGCTCGCGTTGGTCTCCGATCAGTTACAACAGGTTTTTGTGAATATCCTCTTAAATGCTGTTGATGCAATTATTGAGAAAAAGGCAAACGATTCTACATTTACCAAAGGTATAATTACCGTAACGACAAAACAACTTGAAGATAAAATTTTGATTACCTTTGAAGATAACGGTCCGGGAGTAAAACCTGAAAATCGTGCAAAAATATTTGAACCATTTTTTACAACGAAGCAGGAAGGCAAGGGTACAGGTCTTGGTCTTTGGGTAAGTTACGGTATCGTGAAAAGTTTTCAGGGAGATATAAAAGTTGAAAGCCAGTTCGGCAAATGGACCCGGTTCAGTATTTTTTTACCAATAAATGAAAATTAATAAGAAGGAACTGAATGCCTGAGAGAATATTAGTCGTAGATGACGAAGATATTATCCGAGAATCGCTATCGTATGTTTTAAGTAATGAAGGATTTGTCGTAGATCAGGCCGAAAACGGTAAGGTTGCATACGACAAAATACTTGAAAATTTCTATGACCTTGTAATTACCGACATTGAAATGCCGTTAATGAAAGGCACTGAACTTCTGGAAAAAATTTCAGCGGCTACTTCAAATACCTCGGTTATCGTTATTACTGCATACGGTTCACTCGATACGGCAATCCGTGCACTTCGCGCCGGGGCTCACGATTACATACTTAAACCCGTTGAGTTTGACGAATTGTTAATTAAAATTCATCGCCTGTTCGACCTGAAAAGACTACTTCTTGAAAATCAGTTATTACGGAAGGAGTTACAAAGAAAATACGATTTCGGTGAAATCGTCGGGAAAAGCGCGGCAATGCAATCGGTATTTGAAATGATACAAACTGTTTCTGATACAGAAAGTACGGTGCTTATTACCGGAAACAGCGGCACAGGAAAAGAGCTTGTGGCAAGGGCAATTCACTATACAAGTAAGAGAAAGCAAAAACCATTTGTTGCAGTAAATTGCGGCGCCATCTCTGAAAATCTTATCGAGAGCGAACTCTTCGGTCATAAAAAGGGCGCTTTTACCGGGGCAATTTCCGATAAAGAGGGATTTATAAAAGCCGCTGACGGAGGCACTCTCTTCCTGGACGAGATAAGCGAAATGCCGATGCAATTACAGGTAAAACTGCTCCGTGTGCTTCAGGAAAAGGAATTTACTCCGGTAGGCACAACTTTTTCTATTCCGGTTAATGTTCGCTTTATTGCATCAACAAACCGAAACTTGCCCGAAGAAATATCAAAGGTTAAATTCAGAGAGGATCTATATTACAGGATTAATGTCGTCGAAATTAATCTTCCTTCACTTAAACAGAGAAAAGACGATATTCCCCTACTCGTCAACCACTTCATAAATAAATACCGTGAGGAAATCGGTAAAAATGTAAAGGGTATCGAAGCAAATGCGCTCAGAGCCCTTATGAACTACGAGTGGAAAGGCGAGGTCCGTGAACTTGAAAATGTAGTTGAGCGTTCAGTTATCTTTGCTAAAAGTGACAATATAACGCTTGCCGATCTTCCTGAAGGACTTCGAAACATTCGTGAAATTGCAATTCCCGATAAAGTTGGTTCGCTTGATGAATTCATAAAAAGAGTGGAAAAAGAGTATATAATTCGTGCTTTAGAGAAAAATGAATTTGATAAGGAGAAAGCCGCTGCCTCACTAAATTTAGGGCTCTCAACCCTCTACCGTAAAATTAAAGACCTCGATATCGAAATTTAGCCTTAATAATTCATCCGAAATTTCACCCTGCCCGATAAAATTCAGGCGGGCAGGTAATTCCGGATAATTTAATTCGATTTCTCAAATTTCAGATTTTCACTTCTAAATTTTATAATCTGTAATAAAAAGCGGCAAAAAATAATCTAAAAACTGCATTTTTAGAGAAATTTCAACATTTTTCGCTCTTTTGACCCGTTGGCACATTATTCGATAGCTTATTTTTTTCACTATCAATTAATTTTTACCTGATGAAGAGTATTCTCTTTTTTAGTCCGGATTTGAATTTATGTGCCAGTTTGCTGATGTTTTTTAATGAAAAATATTCAGTAACCACTACTACCGATTTGCAGACTCTGGAGAATCTTACGGGAAGCATTGCATTCGATTTGTTAGTTATCGATGCTGAGCCCATGGATTCTATTTGGAATATCTGTAGTAGGATAAATTCGGAGGAAAAGAAACACACACCGGTAATCCTTACTTATGTTTATACCGTCAAGTATCGTGATAAGGAAAAAAAATTCAAACAATATATTGACGCAGTGTTTTATAAACCGATTGATTTAATAGAAGTATCGAATAAAATTGACCAGTTGTTGTTTAATTCAAAATAAATCTTTTTCATTCCCCCCTACCTCACTCTAAGCACCTTCATTCCACTCTGTTTTCACCACGAGGGAAACAAGATGTATATTTTTTAGTACAGTATGAACTGATTACTACACAAACCTTATTGATTTTCTTCTAATTTGGCTCAAAATAAAGAAAAATTCCGGCTTAATTTTTGCAGTCTAAAATTCAGATATTATGAGGATGATATGAAAACCAGATTATTTCTAGTTTTTTTAATTGGAATTTCAGCTCTTTTTCACGGGTGCTATACTCAATTAGCACTGCCGGATCAAAGTTATTCCACTTACAGGGATTACGAGGCAGAAAATGATCAGGATGAGCAGTCCTACGGCGATGAAACTGCTCCTGAACCGGAATATTCCGATACTACCTACGACTCTGAAGATAATACGATAATCAATAATTATTATTTTGATGACTACCACCCCTCGTACAGAAGGTTCTTCGGTTACTATCATCCCGGTGTAACTATTTCCTTTGGATATTGCAGTTATTATGACTTCTGTTGGGATCCATGGTGGTATGTTACCCCGTTTTATCCACATATTATTTTTTATCCGTATCCGCACTACTACTATTACTATTATCCATGGAATTATTACGGCTGGCATTACTATGGAAATTATTACGGAAGCTACTATGATTATACCCCAAGATATAAATATCGCAACAACGATATTACCAGACTGAGAGGCGGAAGGGATCGTCGTAGCAGTGTAGTAACCGGAGGCCGTGATTTACTTAGTTCAAGAGAAACCAAAAGAATTCCCACTGCTACGGTGGATAGCCGGGAAAGAAAAAATATACTTGACGATGTTAACCCTTCTAAGGATGATAATACACGCAAGAGTGGCTTAAATGATGATAACACCCGTTTGAGAGATATTAAAAGAATAATTCTTGGAGATACTGAATCCGGAACCAGTCAGAAAAACAGGCGATCAAAATCCGATAACGAAATTACTCGCGGAAAAGATCCGGCTAAGGATAAGAAATCCGCTATCGATAATGATAATTCATCCGGAAACTCTGAACCGCGGATAACAAAAGATAAAAACAGCGGAAATAAAAGAACGAATCCCTATGTAACGCGGGAGAAGAAAAAGAGTATTTCAAATGACGGCAATAACAATACAAGAAAAGAAGATAAGCCATCATTTACTCCAAGAAAATACGATCAGCCGCGTGATTCAAACTCTGGGAGAGAAACGCCTAAACCAAAATATGATACACCTAAGCGCGATAATCCTCCACCGAAATATGATCCGCCAAAGCGTGAAACTCCTGCACCGAGGTACAATCCTCCGCGTAATGATAATCCGCCTCCCCGCAGTAGTAATCCGCCATCGAGATCTTCATCTCCGAGAAATGATGACGGCGGAAGAAGAAGGTAACCGTGTTTAGATTGGAGGATTAGAAATTAAAGAGCAATTGCTATCAGAGCAAGGAGCAGTGAAAGAGATAGTATGGATAGCATAACCAACACTGTGATATCGTTATTGTTGTTTTTCAGTACTTCCGGTGATACAATTTTTGGTAATAATGAAGTACACAACTATAATTCGACAAAGAAGGGCTCTTATTCCTTCTGGCTGCTTCCGAAAGGATTTCTTGATTTCGATACACGATCAGTTCAGAGAGATTCAGTTATAACTACTCCTGATAGCTTGCAAACAGATCTGAACGCTGTTGTAAAAAGTAAAAAATAAATATTGTTCATTTTATTTGATGAAAAGAGAAAGTATAATGATGTATAGAAGTTTATTCGTCTTGTTGATTACTTTACTTATGGCTATTGATGTGACTGCACAAGGTCTTGGTGATGTTTCCCGATTATCATTACCGGGTTATTATCCCTCGGCCCGTTCCGCAGGTATGGGTAATGCATAAACAGCAGTAAGTGATGACGCGAGCGCAGTTTATTTTAATCCGGCCGGATTAGGACTGATAAAAAAAATGGAATTCTCCGGTGGTTTCGATTACAACCATATTAATAATAATGCAACATTTCTGAACATCCCCTCAGCATATACAAATAGTGAATCCGGTCTCAATCAGGCATCTTTTATTTTCCCTTTCCCGACAGTCAGGGGGAGTTTTGTTATAGGTATGTCTTATTACAAATCAAAAAGTTTAATTGGTGCATTAAAGTTTGATGGTTTTAATTCAGGTAATACCTCAATGATACAGGATCTTACTGATACGAATGTACCGTTTGATCTCTATCTCACCGACGAAGACTATGTAACGAAAATTAACGGGAAACTGCAACAGTCGGGTTCGGTATTAGAATCAGGATCAATAAATAATTTCGGTTTCAGCGCCGCAATAGAAGTTTACAAAGACCTGTTTCTTGGTGGTACTTTTAATATTATCAGCGGATCGTATCTTAACTCAAATGAGTATAATGAAGATGATACTCAGCATTTTTACGATAACGACACGCTCGCTCCGGGGTATGCCTTTTCACGGGATTTCGTAAGTTTCAGGCTTAATCGAACTATCGACTGGAATATTGCCGCCTGGGAGTTTAAGGCTGGTCTGTTATATAAAATGAAAGATATCGCACGAATTGGTTTAACAATTCAAACACCAAAATATTTTACGATTAAAGAGAAATTTGATGTTGAAGGATCATCGTTGTTCGGAGATGGAACCCTAAAGGAACTTGATCCATATTATTATTCGGACAATGTTGAATATGATGTAACAACTCCGCCAGTAATGACTCTCGGAGGTGCAGTAACATACAAGGGGTTGCTTATCAGTGCGGAAGGCTCGTTAATTGATTACACACAGTCTGAATTTTCTAACGCAAACGGTATTAAACCCGGTGATATCGCCGCAATGAACAAGGAAATAAAAGAGAATTTCCGGGCTGTTGTTAATTACAACTTTGGTATTGAATACACTGTTCGTGAACTTGGACTTCGGTTAAGAGGTGGTTATGCCGTAGTTAAATCACCATACGCCGGCGATCCAACGGATTATGACAGAAAATATATAACGGGAGGAATTGGATTTATTGTTGATGATGCAGTATCAGTGGATTTTGCATACATCAACGGAGCATGGAAAGGCTTTAAGGACAATTACGGAGTACATAGTAGCCGTGTCTTCATGGACATAAATAACTCATTTGCTTCACTCTCATTTAACTATCGATTTTAATTTTCCGGTGCTTGAACTTCTCTTAAAAGCGTCTTAACTTAAGACGCTTTTTTTTTGAGGTATTTATAAACGGAATTATTTACAGCATCAAAGGAAATTCATATTTTGTTACCGATTCAGTTTCCGGTGAAGAAGTACGCTGTACTTTAAGGGGTAAATTTAAGCTGGATTTCCGACTAAAAAAAGAAAAGCTCTTTGCTACCGATATTGCTGTTACCGGAGATGAAGTAATTTATGAAAAAAATGCCGATGGCACCGGAGTAATAACGGAGGTACTACCAAGAAAAAATTATCTCTCACGGAAAGCTCCACGACAAAAAGGAACCGGTTATAAAGGCGAACGACTTGAGCAAATAATAGCATCCAATATTGATAATTTTATTATCATAGTGTCCTTTAACGACCCACCGTTTAATAACCGAACACTTGACAGGTTTATTGTTGCCGGTGAAAGTTCAGGAATACCACTATCAATTGTTTTTAATAAATCCGATCTGAGAATTGCAACGGAATTGACTGAATGGATAACCTTATATAAAAATATCGGTTATACTGTAGTTACCACATCAACAATAAACGGAACGGGAAAGGAAGAGCTGTTAAATATCACCTCCAAAGGGAAAAATCTGTTCTGGGGGGTATCGGGTGTTGGTAAATCCTCGTTGCTAAATATGCTCTATCCAGAGGCAAAACAGCAAATCGGAGATATAAGCACATACACGAATAAAGGGAAACATACCACCGTTAATGTTACCATGTTCAAAGTCTCCGAAACCTCTTATATAATTGATACGCCCGGTATAAGGGAAATAGAACCTTATGGTATTGATGCCGGCGATTTATGCCATTATTTCAGGGAATTTGAACCATTTCTGGGATTATGCCGATATCACCGTTGTACACATAACCATGAGCCGGGTTGTGAAATAGAGCAGGCAGTTAATGATGGAAAAATTTCAGCAGAACGATACGAAAGTTATCTGCGAATATTAGAATCGATATCTGAAGAGGACGGTTATTAAAAATACCTTACCTCAGGAAGAACGGCGCCTACTGATACATGAAAATACATATCTTCTTAATAATTTCTTGATAGAGAATTTTCCATAATATTTTTCTTCCTAAAACACAAAGGAAAAGCTATTCCGCGCCTGTAAAACACTAAGAATGTTTATTTCACTACTCTTGCAGAGATAATGAAATCAACCATACCGGTTACTGATAGACTAAATCAAACAAAAAATTATTGTTTAGCCCTTAATTAAAATTTATACCCCGCAAAACAAAGTTTAAGTGAAAAATTATTTTGCGAAATCCTCAACAGGGTCAATGCCGTTGATCATTGTATAACAACCTTTTGAATAAAGTGCAGAGTAAATATTGAAAGCATTTTATTACTTTTAAGAGGCAATTTTTTTTAATTAAGGTAAATTATGAGTTCAATTCCTCTTCTTAATCAAATTATACAAAACGCAGCGAAAAAGAAAAAAACTGTAGTTCTTCCTGAGTCACATGACGAACGCGTATTAAAGGCAGCAGAACAAATTACATCATTAGGGTTTGCACAGGTAATAACGCTTGGTTCCGATGAAAAAGTCCGTGAAATGGCAGCTAAAGCAGGAGTAAATTTGCAGGGAGTAAGAATAATAGATTTTACAAAATCCGACAAGTTAAGCGACTTTGCCAACATGTACTTTAATGCCCGCAAACATAAAGGCGTTACCATTGAACAGGCGCGTGAAACTATGAAGCGTGATTTATTTTATGCCGCAATGATGGTTCGTGAAGGCATGGCCGATGCGAGTGTGGCAGGGTCATTTGCATCAACTGCCGATGTTATGAGAGCAGGCATTCAATGTGTCGGGATGAAAGAAGGCATTTCCATAGTATCCAGTTTCTTTCTTATGATATTTCCGGAAATTACTTATAGTTTTGCAGATTGCGCAGTAGTTCCTAATCCTGATGCTTCTCAGTTAGCAGATATAGCCATATCCACTGCCGATAATCACAAAGCCCTAACCGGTGAAGTGCCGTATGTTGCCATGCTCTCCTTCTCTACCAAAGGTAGTGCACAGCATGAACTGGTTGATAAAGTATTAAAAGCAACTTCCATTGTAAAAGAAAAGCGTCCCGATCTAATTGTTGATGGAGAATTGCAGTTCGATACCGCAGTTGTTGACTCAATTGGTAAGAAAAAAGCTCCAGGCAGTCCTGTTGCCGGTATGGCTAATGTACTTATCTTCCCTGATTTACAAGCTGGAAATATCGGTTACAAAATAGCACAGCGCCTCGGAAAAGCGGAAGCTGTTGGACCGGTAATTCAGGGGCTGAAAAAACCATATTTCGATTTAAGCCGTGGTTGCAGTGTTGATGACATCGTGAATACTGCAGCAATAGCCGTGCTCATGTCCTAATTAATAAAAGCCGGTAGGCATCCGGTAATTTTTTTTACAATAATGAAAGGCTGTTATGGTAGAAAACGAAAATACTCCAATACCTGAGGAAAATGTCGCTGAGGAACTTTCCCATTCCGATAAACTGACCGGTATTTTTACAGAGCCTTCTGCTGTTTTTACCTCAATAAGAAATTTTCCTTTACGGACAATTGACTGGCTGTTACCTCTTTTTATTCTATTGTTATTGGTATCTGTCTCCTCGTATATAATGATGTCAAATCCTGAAATACGGGGTCAGGTTATTGAAAAACAAA
This sequence comes from uncultured Ignavibacteriaceae bacterium, assembly GCA_964438715.1. Taxonomy (GTDB): domain Bacteria; phylum Bacteroidota; class Ignavibacteria; order Ignavibacteriales; family Ignavibacteriaceae; genus CAYTLQ01. The sequence continues at coordinate 242 of CAYTLQ010000160.1, read as the reverse complement.
GAGAACGGGTGGAAAAAAATCTTGAGGAACAGGTAGCAAAAGGTAACCTAACCAGATCGCAAGCTGAAGAACAAATGATCAAGATTGAAGATGAACTTGAATAAATTGGTTCACCAGGAAGAATGGCTCTTCAGACTGCGTCAATTTTTATTTTTGACTCTCTGGTTTTCTTTGTTGTTTGCGGTTTCTATTTCCTTGTTGCACGGTTTTTTCTTAAAGGAGAATTGTATTATAAGGCGGTT
>CAYTLQ010000159.1:0-28093 GCA_964438715.1 uncultured Ignavibacteriaceae bacterium | reverse complement strand
AAATGGCGAAAATTTGTCCGGATAAATTCGTATTCACAAGGTGACTAGGTAATTATCCGTGTGGTGGTTAGTGGAAGCACTCATCTCAGAGTATTTAAGACAAAACATTTGAAAATTCGTGTGAGGAGGATGAAAGATATTTTAATTTAACTCAAGCAGTAAACTATTGGTTAGTTACCGTGTTTTTTTCGAATCGGAGAAGAAAACAAGTTTGCACTCTAACGATAAAACAAAACTTGTTTATTCTAAAATACACTAGGGCGTACGACAAAATGGTCGAAAATTAATTTAGCTATTGGCAAAGCGAAGATCCTACGGATTGCAAATCCTCCGGATAATATTATAACTACACAAACAAAATAAACACCGACGGGGTGGAATTATAATTTTTCAGCACTCCGTCAGAAGATCCGTTGGCTAATCCGTTAGCTAACGGACTAACGGACAATGCCACAATTATATTACCCTTTCAGGGTTCTATTTGGGTATTTAACGAATATTCTATAATAGTTTCAATCCTTCGGGTTTAATGACACAGAACCATTTGTTCGTTCTAAAAAAATCAATCCTGAGATAAGACAAATTATATAGCAGGCGTATGCCAAACATCAAATACCAATCCCGAGGGGATGTAATATTTATAGCGCAGATATACGCAACACCAAATAAAAATCCTGAAGGGATGACATAATTGAATAATTGACTTGTTTTCAAGGCTCAATTTCGTCAGAAGATCCGTTGGCTAATCCGTTAGCTAACGGACGATGCCACAATTATATCACCCTTTCAGGGTTTTCAGGATAAGAAGGATAGCGGTTGTTATAAAACTATCACCCTTTCAGGGTTAGGTGTATGATAAAATCGAAGATCCTCTGGATTTTTAAATCCTCTGGATGGAACATCCTCTGGAGTGCAAATCCTCTGGATCGAAGATCCTCTGGATTTTTAAATCCATTCCCGAACGGATGGGAAAAATTATCTGATTCTAATCACAAATTGTAGATCCTTTGGATGGACTTGGCTCTTGCAATCAATTTCCCAAAATGTCGTACACCCATACACTGAGGAGAATACGGGAAGCCTATTTACGCACCAAGATATTTATCTTTCATAAGATAATTCTGAACATAATCAGTCACCCCTTCTTCAAGAGAGTGTATTCTCTTATTATATCCTGCAGATTTCAATTTGTTCAGTTTTGCTTCAGTAAAGTACTGATACTTAGGCCTGAGATACTCGGGCATATCAATGTATTCTATATTTACGGGTTTTCCCATCGCCTTAAAAAGTGCTGTAACCAGATCATTCCATGTACGGGCATTACCTGTACCAATATTGTATAATCCGTTTTTGTCTTTGTTCTCAAGGAAGAACAGCGTCATATCCACGGCATCTTTAACATAGATAAAATCGCGCTTCTGTCCTCCATCGGGATAGTCCGGATGATACGATTTGAATAATTGTACTTTACCTGTTTGTAGTATTTGTCCATAGGCTTTATGAACAACACTCCGCATATCGCCTTTATGTCCTTCGTTTGGGCCGTACACATTAAAATACTTAAGACCGGCAATTTTTTCGAGGAGACCTTTTTTATATGCTCGGATGTCGAAAAGATTTTTGCTGTATCCATACATATTTAAAGGTCGGAGTCGCAGGCATTCACTGTCGGCATCATCAAACCCGAGCGAGCCGTCGCCGTATGTAGCGGCGGAAGAAGCATATACAAAACGGATATTATTATTAACTGAATATGTTGCAAGTTTTTTTGTGTATTCGTAATTATTTTTCATCAGGTGGTCGGCATCTCTTTCGGTAGTTGAAGAGTTTGCGCCCATGTGGATGATGGCATCAATTTTAAATGATATTTTATTTTGCTCAATTTTATCAAGAAAAAGATGTTTATTGTAATAGTCGGCATAATCGAGATTGACTAAATTTTTCCACTTTTCATCGGTACCCAGCTCATCAACCACGATAATATCTTTTTTCCCAAGCTGATTTAACCGCCAGATAATAGCGCTTCCAATAAATCCCGCTCCGCCGGTTACAATAATCATAGTGAATCCTTATAGAATTTTTTAAGAACAGATAAATTAATTATATTTATAGTTTTATCAAAGATTATACAGACTATCTGTGTTTTGCTATGGTAGTTAATTCTATGATAATTTGAAATTGTTGATTACAAAAACCGGATCAAGATGAATACTTTGGAAGAACTGAAAAATATACTTCGAGACAGAATTCTTGTAATAGACGGCGCAATGGGCACAATGATTCAGCGTTTGGGCCTGACCGAGGCTGATTTCAGGGGTGAGCGCTTTAAAGACCATCCATTTGACCTTAAGGGTAATAATGATATTTTGTGCCTTACCAAACCCGATGCAATAATGGAAATCCACCGCCAGTATCTCGAGGCGGGAGCAGATATAATTGAAACCAATACATTTAACGCAAATGCTTTTTCGCAAGACGACTACAAAACCGGACACCTTGCCTATGAGATAAATTATGAAGCCGCAAGAATAGCTAAAGAGGCCTGTGCAAATTATAATGCAAATAACTCCGAAAAACCCCGTTTTGTTGCAGGAGCTATTGGCCCGACAAATAAGTCCGGATCAATATCTCCCGATGTTAACGATCCCGGATATCGAGCAGTCAGTTTCGATGAGATAGTTGATGTTTATTATGATGCTGTTCGCGGGCTTGTGGATGGCGGTGCCGATATTTTGCTGGTTGAAACAATTTTTGATACGCTCAATGGAAAAGCAGCGCTCTTTGCTATTGATAAATACCTCACAGAAATTCAACGCGTTGTTCCGGTAATGATTTCGGGAACAATTGTGGACCTTAGCGGCAGAAATCTCTCCGGACAGACGATATCTGCGTTTTATTATTCTGTTGCGCATGCCAAAAACATTTTAAGCGTGGGTATAAATTGTTCTCTTGGCGCCGAACAAATGAGACCATATATAGAAGAACTCAGTGAAATAGCTGAATACTATGTAAGTATCTATCCTAATGCAGGACTACCTAATGCATTCGGCGGGTATGATGAAACTGCGGAACAAATGGCGGTAATTCTGAAAGATTTTGCTCGTTCCGGATTTTATAATATTGTTGGTGGATGTTGCGGCACTACTCCTGCTCATATCAGGGCAATTTCCGAAATTGTTAAAGAATTCAAGCCACGACAGATACCGGTTAGAGAAAAATATCTTGCGCTAAGCGGATTGGAACCATTGGTTATTCGTCCCGAAACCAATTTTGTAAATATAGGTGAACGAACGAATGTAGCAGGTAGTAGGAAGTTTGCTAAACTGATTATTGCCGGAAAGTATGAAGAAGCGCTCTCCATTGCACGGGAGCAGGTTGAAGGAGGTGCTCAGGCAATAGATGTGAATATGGATGAGGGTATGCTCGATTCGGAATCTGCGATGACGCGCTTTCTCAGACTGATAGCTTCTGAGCCGGATATTGCAAAACTGCCCATCATGATCGACTCTTCCAAATGGAGTGTAATAGAAGCAGGATTAAAATGCCTGCAGGGGAAAGGTATTGTAAACTCTATAAGTCTTAAAGAAGGTGAAGAGGTTTTCATTGACCATGCCCGCAAAATACTGAATTATGGCGCCGCCGTTGTTGTTATGGCGTTTGACGAGAACGGTCAGGCAGATACCTTTGAGCGCCGTATAGCTGTTTGTGAACGAGCTTATAAAATTCTCACCGAAAAGGTAGGATTTTCTCCGCAGGACATTATCTTTGACCCAAATGTTCTTACTGTTGCTACCGGTATAGAAGAACATAATAATTATGCTGTTGATTTTATCGAAGCAACCCGTTGGATTAAACAGCACCTTCCCCACGCAAAAGTAAGCGGAGGTATAAGCAACATTTCATTTTCTTTCAGAGGCAATGATGTTGTGCGTGAAGCTATGCATTCGGCTTTTCTGTATCATGCCATAAAAGCAGGGCTGGATATGGGAATTGTGAATGCAGGACAGCTTGAGGTGTATGAAAATATTCCGAAAGAATTACTGACGCGTGTTGAAGATGTTTTGCTTAACAGGCGTCCGGATGCAACCGAGCGATTGATTGAATATGCTGAAAGTATTAAAAAGGAAACCCGCCAGGAGGTGCACCGGGATGAATGGCGTGAATTACCGGTGCAAGTACGACTGAAACATGCTCTTGTGAAGGGTATAGTAGAGTTTATTGATATTGATGTTGAGGAGGCAAGAAAACAATACCCCTCGCCTCTTTCGGTAATAGAAGGTCCCCTGATGGAGGCAATGAATATTGTCGGTGATTTGTTCGGTGCAGGAAAAATGTTTCTCCCTCAGGTGGTGAAAAGTGCGAGAGTAATGAAAAAAGCAGTTGCTTATCTTATTCCGTTTATTGAGGCAGAGAAACGAGCCTCAAATGATACCAGGGAAGCTGGAACGGTGTTACTTGCAACGGTAAAGGGTGATGTTCACGACATAGGAAAAAATATCGTTGGGGTTGTACTTGGCTGTAATAACTATAAAGTGATTGATCTGGGTGTTATGGTGCCTGCTGATAAAATACTTGATGAAGCAATAAAACATAACGCAAATGTTATTGGACTTAGCGGACTCATTACCCCATCGTTGGATGAAATGGTTCATGTTGCAAAAGAAATGGAACGGCGTAAGTTGAAATTGCCTTTGCTTATTGGCGGCGCCACCACTTCGAGAATACACACTGCTGTAAAAATAGCTCCCGTGTACTCATCCCCTGTAATACATGTACTCGATGCTTCGCGAAGTGTGCCGGTTGTAAGCTCATTGCTGAGCGATGATTTACGGGAACAGTTTACTAAATCAACAGCAGATGAATATACCCGGTTGCGAGAGGAGCATTACAAAAAGCAGGAAACAAAATCACTTATTTCAATTACCGACGCACGAAAAAATAAACCGCAGTTCGATTGGAAAAGTGTTCCCATAACACCCCCTCTTGTTCCGGGGATAACTACTTTTCAAAACTATTCACTTCAGACACTTCGTGATTTCATTGATTGGACGCCATTTTTCCAGACATGGGAGCTCAAGGGAAAATACCCCTCAATATTTGAAAACGAAAAATATGGTAAGGAAGCCAGACGATTATTTGAAGATGCAAATGCAATGCTTGACAAAATAATACAGGAAGGACTTCTTACTGCACATGGTGTGGCAGGGATTTTTCCGGCAAATTCTGTTAATGACGATGACATTGAGGTTTACTCAGATGAAAACAGAAGAGGAATTTTAGCTGAACTCCATACATTGCGTCAGCAGGGGAAAAAATCAGCTGATACTGCAGCAAATTATGCTCTCGCTGATTTCATTGCTCCAAAAGAAAGCGGAGTGAAAGATTATATCGGTGCTTTTGCTGTTACTGCCGGCGTAGGTATTGAACCACTTATCAATGAATATGAAAAGAATCACGATGATTATAGTTCAATAATGGTAAAAGCGCTTGCCGATAGACTAGCGGAGGCATTCGCTGAACATTTGCATCTTCGGGTTCGCCGTGAATTATGGGGCTATGCAAAAGATGAAAACCTCACTAATGCTCAATTAATAAAAGAAGAATACAGGGGTATTCGGCCGGCACCGGGATATCCTGCCTGTCCTGATCATACCGAAAAATGGACTCTTTTCAGGCTTCTCGATGTGGAAAACATTACCGGTATTTCATTAACTGAATCGCTGGCAATGTACCCCGCGGCTTCTGTATGCGGATGGTATTTTGCTCATCCGGAGGCAAAGTATTTTACAACCGGAAAGATTGCAAAGGATCAGATACTCGACTATCATAAACGAAAAGGTATGAGTATCGAAGAAATTGAACGCTGGCTTGGTCCTAACCTTGCTTATGATATTTAATACAGATTGTATTTTGAAAAAGCTAACGCTTCAGTTTACGGAGTGTTTCTGTTTGCTGAATATAGGAGCGCAGTAAGTCAGGCATTTTTTCTTTAAGAAGCGCTTTATGTTTTGCGATGAGTTTTTCATCACCGCGGGCTACCGGTCCCGAAAGAGAATGCATTGCGCCATTATTTAGTAAATTTTCTATTGTAGATAAAAGTATTGGTCTGAAAATCTTCTTCACATCGCTCTTCTTTATTCCTGCTGATTCAAGAAGTTTTTCTGCATGAGAGAAATTTCCCACAAGAAAATTGGAAAGAAACACCCCGGCAATATGATACAACATTTTGTTTTCCGCTCTTATAACAAAGGGATTTAAATGCATTTCTCTGCAGAGGTTCTTTAAAAACTTAATACAGTAAACATCCGGCGACTCTAATCCTGCAGGCAGACCATCTAAAGGATAAGGCTTTCTCTGCGGAAAGGTTTGCATAATGTGCAGTGAGCCGATACGCATCCCGATATTTTTCAGCACGCCAATTTCAGAAGAATCTAATGAACCGGAGAAGTGAATAGCAAATTTATCCTTTAACTGATTACCCGAGTTAAGCAGATCATTTGCGACGGTCTTTAATGCATCGTCAGGAACAGCAAGAAAAACAGCCTGTACATCAGAAGGTAGTTTATTATAGCCTGAGAAATATTGTATTTGTGGATAGGTTTTTACCAAAGAGGAGCAGGATTTTTTTTTCGTTGCAGTAAGAAATATAGTGTATTTGCCGGTTTTATAAATTGCAGGCACAAACGAATGTGCAAATCTGCCTGCTCCGATAATAGCAATGGTCATTAGCTCAGTTGATTGTTCAATTAGTGAAAAACAGCCGAGAGGTAACCAACAACCTCAGATAAGTCACCTGTCACTGCCCCCGAATCGGTTCTATGTAAAACGGAGGAATGTTTAATGCCCTTTGCTTTCAAGGCTTTCATCATTGCTACGATTAGTCCGCCACCGCATGCCTCAACGGTTTTGGTATGTAAATCTGAAGAAAGAGATGTTTCATCAAAATTACAAATGTGGCGTTCTATTTTTGAGTCAAGTCCGTCAGCTATTCTCCTCGGATAAAAATGAGAGAGATCTGAACTGGCAATAATCAGTATATCGTCTCTGCCGGAAATTACCTCCATTAGTTTTGAAGCGAGAGCGTTAATTTCCTGATCATCCTGATTACCCATAACAACAGGAACTAAGCTAAAATCACCCAATAAGTATTGAAGAAATGGTAATTGCACTTCGATGCCATGCTCTCTGCCATGACCATAAAACCCTTCAAAAATCAGCGTAGTATCAGTGGTCATTTCTTTGATAATTTTTTTATCTAAAGGAATTTCTCCAAATGGCGTGGTATATGCGTCACCCGCATAAATACAATTACCACGAAAAAATTGGTAATGACTTGGTGATAGGATTATTACTGTGTTGTAAGAAGTCTTCGAGATTGTGTTGAAACCATAAGCCGCAGTTAATCCTGAATACAGATAGCCGGCATGAGGAGAAACCAAACCATAGATTTTTGTTTCCGCGGTTTGTACTACAGCATCAGAAAGATATTTTTGGACTTCGTCTTTCAGCTTATTTCGCGAAGACGGATAAAACATCCCTGCAACTTCAGGCTGTCTAACGACTTTCACCGGTGAGGTTCCTTCTCTTCTGTTCTCCGAATACCTGGGCGGTAAAGGATTTTAATTTTATCGGACGGGACATCCATGTATTTGGCGGCAAACCCGCCTTTGTGCATAACGCAGAAAGAAATCCCGAAAGAGTCATCTTATGTTCAATTGCTACCTGCGGCAGGAGAAGTCCTGTACCCATCTCATCTTCAAGGATAAGTCCGTGTTTCCCCAGAACAATATCCTCGATGTTTTTTACATACTCCGGTTGTGAAAGCACAGAAATTTCTATTAGTATATGAGGAATATCGTGTTCCGATAATGGAGGAAAACGCGGATCTTCTGTTGCGGCAAGTTTCGCAACTTCACACACGGTAGAAAACAATGGCTCATTGGATTGAATATAACCAATACATCCGCGCAACTCATCATTTTGAGTAAGAGTAACAAATGCTCCGCACGGTTTCTTTAGGTTCGGATAATGATGATAATCAATCGATTGCGGCGGTAAATCATAGAACAAGGATTTAATCGCTTCTCGTGCACCTAATAGTAGTACCCCTTTTTCCTGATTTGATAGCTCCATAGAACTTTCTTAAATTATTTGATAAACCTCAACAAGCGTTTTATCCAAAATAACGAACAGGAAATTACTATATAGAAAGAACGAGTCGAGTATTACTGAAGGGCTATTCCTGTTAATAACCTCCTCAAAGATAGGTTTTTTTTTATTTATTGTAAATAAGTACAGCGTCTGGGTAAAGAGGCTAGTACTTTTCCGGTGGCATGAAATAGCAAAAATTTCGTTTTTTTCGATAAACTCAATATCTGTTATATCGGTAAATTTTGATGCTAATTGCAGTTTTATATCCCGGAACGCAGGTGTTGCAGGATCTCCGGAGAGAATAGGGAAACCATATTCGGAGTAGTCTTCCTTCTGCTCAATAGAGTGTTTAAGAGCATGAATTTTTGCAATATTATCCCCAATCTCCTCCAGCAGTTTTCCTGATTTTCGTTCTAATGCATAATAGTGGGCGCCTTCAAACTTCTGTATAAATGTGTAAACAATATCATTGTCTGAGAAATAATAATTTTGCTCATCACTCTGCCATATAATTTTTTTTTCGGAGAGAGAATACACATAAATTCCCTGATGACCGGGCATATCGGGTTTGCGATAACCATGAAAAATAATTTCGTCCCCGGAAAAATTTTCAATCCCCAGCCAATACTTATCTCCCGGCTGTAACCCTTCGAAGACAGACTTTCCGTTGGTAAAATCAAAACACGAAAAAGAGACTTCTTTGGTTTTACTGTCGCGCTCTTCAAAAAGAACAAGATTGTTATTTAAGAGGATTCGCCAGATAACCTTTTTTGGGGAGTGAGTGAATTTCTTTTTTACTTTCATTGATTACCCCAAAGGTTCAAAGCGCGCAGTGAAGTGTCGAAGAATAGGAGCTTCGTAAACAATTTTCAGTCCCTTCAATTCATGTCTTTTTGCAAAAACTTCGTGAATGACTTCAATAACATAGTCAATATGACTTTGAGTATAAACTCTGCGCGGAATAGCAAGTCGGACAAGTTCCATTGGGGGAGAAACTAATTTCCCATGAGCATCGTATTTACCAAACATAACACTGCCAATCTCCACAGCACGGATTCCCCCCTCGGTATATAAAGAGCAAACAATCGCCTGTCCGGGAAATTGTTCCGGAGGAATATCGGGAAGAAATCTTTTCGCATCTATATAAATAGCATGTCCGCCCGGAGGCTCAATAATGGGGATACCTTGTTCAATTAGTTTTTCTCCCAGATACTCAACACTGCGAATTCTGTATTGAAGATAATGCTCATCAAGTACTTCCTCTAAACCTTGAGCCATTGCTTCGAGGTCTCTGCCGGCAAGACCTCCGTATGTAGGAAAACCCTCTGTTACAATCAGAAGGTTACGACAGCGAAGCGCAAGGTCATCATTATTAAGAGCCAGAAATCCGCCGATGTTTACAAGGGCATCCTTTTTTGCGCTCATTGTTGCGCCGTCAACATACGAGAACATTTCCTGTGCAATAGAGAGCAACGATTTATCACGGTAACCTTCCTCCCGCATTTTAATAAAGTAGGCGTTTTCGGCAAACCGGCATGCATCGAGAAATAAAGGTAAACCGTATCTATCACATACTTTCCTAACTTCCCGAATATTTTTCATTGACACAGGCTGACCACCACCTGAATTATTCGTAACCGTTAACATAACAAGAGGAATGTTCTCTACCCCAATTTTCTGAATGGTTTGTTCAAGCGCCACGACATCCATATCCCCCTTGAATGGTGCGCGTATTTCCGGATGTTTACCTGTTTCGTTTAGCAAATCTATTGCTTCTGCTCCCGAATATTCAACATTCGCGCGTGTTGTGTCGAAGTGGGTGTTGTTCAAAAAATATTTTCCTTTGCCGCCAAGAATCGAGAAAAGAATCTTTTCTGCGGCTCTGCCCTGATGGGTGGGTATAATATTCTTAAGTCCGGTAATCTTTTTTACAACGGATTCAAAGCGGTAAAAACTTGGAGAGCCTGCATAGGACTCATCACCACGCATTATACCCGCCCATTGTTCTGCACTCATTGCTGAAGTGCCGCTGTCGGTAAGGAGATCGATAAGTACATCATCAGAATGAATGAGAAACGGATTGTAGCCCGCATCTTTTAGAATTTTGATTCGTTCATCTTTAGTTGTAAAGCGGATAGGCTCTACGGATTTAATCTTAAAGGGCTCAATTATGGTTTTCATAAAATCTCCGGATTTTACGAGCAAGTGTATGAGTTAATCATTTTTTAATACTTGAAAATTACGGAATACCTCAATGACACTGAAAAACTAATTCAATATTAAACAGAAAAAATGCACTTAAAATGATTTTCAGCTATTTAAATGTACTTTTCAGGCATTTAATAATTGGTAAATAGCTCTATTTATCGTTTTTTAAGGGATTTTGCTTTGGCGCAGTTTTTGAAAAACCGGAGTTGTAACAGTAATCAAAACTAAACTAAAGGAAAATCTTATGACAAATTTTCGTGCACTTCTTCGTTGGGGAAAACAGCTTTCTTCAGTACTCATAATTATTTCGTTAATGCTGGTGACCGGCTGTAAAAAAGAAGACGATGTAGTAAATGTAACTGAAGATGTTGTTTCAGAGGATGATCTTGCAAACAGTATCGCCGGTTCAGTAGGCGGTTCTGATGCAACGAACGGGCTTTCTGCGGAAATTGAGAACGCCGCAACATTTGCTTCCGGTGGTCAACCCGATGGACCAGGAGGATACTATAGCATTCATTTCGATACCACAATTGTAAAATCGCGTAGCGGGGGAAACTACAGCTTTAATTATACAATACAATACTCCTACGCTTTTGTGAATTTGGGAAATCAGTTCAATTATACATATAAGGCAAAAGGAACTTTCGAGACACTCAGGGTAATGTGTAGCGACTCTGCTGCTGCCACCCTGAATGTAACACATATTATTGATGCCAATGCAAATTATGGTGTCAGCGGTAATTACTTCCGTTATGGTAATACCTCTTCGAAAATTAATACCGGAAAATCATTTACAAGTACAACAACACTTACACTCGATACCATTAATGTAAATAAGGTAACTAAGAAGATTGTAAGTGGTAGTTCAACTTTAACCATTACCGGAGTAACCGGAGGAGGAAAAACATTTACTTATACAGCGACTCTTGTATTTAACGGAAATGGTCAGGCAACCTTAACATTGGGCAATGGCAAAGTTTATGTAATTAATCTTAATACTGCCACTGCAGAAAAACAATCATAGCCTCACAACAGTAACCTGAAAAACTCCTCCGGCTACCTCACCTTCACCGGGGGAGTTTTCTTTTATATAGTAAAGCAGAATAAAACCGGCTTATTATTAAGAAACTGCAGATATATCCTGAATATCCAATCAAATGGATATCCTTTAGCGAGAGCTCATACCAATATCATCGCAGAAGATGAGTTCCGCTGATGAATCAGAAATATGATGAAAAAGAACATTCTCAACTGTATTCTCTGATTGTGAGAGGTTCAATAAGATCTCATCTGTCTTAGAAAGACTAAATTATATCAAAAATCTCCCGGTGTTTGTCAATTCATTTAACTGATAATTTGCTCTGCAATACAAAAACTCTTCATCACAGACACGGTAAATTGTTATATGGAGTTTTCGGCTCTGTCCGTATATTTCATAAATAAATAGAGAGAGTACCCGAATGATATATAAGCCGGACATTAACGAATACTATGAATATTACCACAGATACATAACCCTTGTACCCGATACAGATATAATTGATTTTCTCAGGTTGCAAAATGAAACGGTAAATAATTTATTCAAACCATTAATTGGTAGTTACGAAGGATTTCGATATGAGGCGGGGAAATGGAGTATTCGTGAATTATTGGGACATTTGGTCGATACTGAAAGAATCTTTGCCTGCCGTGCCTTATGTATAGCCCGCGGTGAAGTTCAGCCATTACCCGGATATGACCAGGATAAGTATGTTGAAACAGGGGAATTTGAAATGAGGAGTCTTACAAATATACTTGAAGAGTTTACAGCCTTAAGAGAAAGTAATATTATTCTCTTTTCATCATTTCGGGAGGCACAACTGAGGTTAATAGGAACTGCCAATGAACATAAATTAAGCGCAGGGGCGGCAATAGCAATAATAGCAGGACATACGGAACATCATCTTTCAATATTACGATCGCGGTATCTGCCGGCAATTAAAGAAAAGAATTAATTTTTTTCACTATAACATCAGAAGCACCGAGATTTTTTTCAACAAAATTTCTGGAAATACTTCCACAGCGCTTTCGGTAGTTTTCATCGGATAAGAGCCGACGAAGGTATTTATATGCCTCAATTTTATTATGTACTATTATTCCTCCACCTTGAACTGCTAATTGCATAGCCTCCTGTGACGACTGAATTTTGGGTCCGTACAACACCGGTATGCCATACACAGCAGCCTCAAGCACATTGTGGATACTGCTTTTAAAGCTACCTCCCACAAAGGCTGTATCGGCATAATAATATAATGTAAGCAGTATGCCTATCGAGTCAACAAGTATAACCCGCTCATTTTTGTAGCTGTTAAGAAATGAAAAACGGATAACGCGATGCTCAGGTGAGAATTCGTTTTCAAGTCGCTCAAGATGCTCAATGTTTGGCTCATGCGGTACAATGATAAATATAGTTGCCGTATCAGCTTTCAGGAGTTTTTTAATGACAGGTACAAGTACCTCTTCATCTTCACTCCACGAACTGCCCATCACAAATACTTTTTTGTCTTTTGTAATGTCTTCCCGCATGAGGTTTCGCTCTTTTGCATCAGCTGCTTTTCGGTACACACGGTCGAACCTTGTATCTCCTGCAACGGCAACAATTGCCTGATTGCCGAGTATTTCCGAAAAATTACGGGCATCGTTTTCCGAAACAGTAAGGATTGCTGACATTTTAGAAAACAGATGACGGTGAAAAGAACGGATTAAGGGCAGTTTTCGTGGACTGCTGTTGCGCATTGTAGCATCTACCAGAAGAATGGGTACGGAGGCGTTGTGTAAAGAGCGTATCATATTCGGCCAGATATCGTATCGCATAAATACAGCCATTGCCGGACGGGTTAACTGTACAAATTTTTTTGTGGATGCAATTGTATCAAAAGGTATGTAGGAGATAATATCGGCATGTGGATATTTACGGGAATTTTCATACCCTGAAGGAGAAAAAAAAGTTACAAGTATATTAATATCGTTGCGTGATCGGAGTTGCTCAATAATGGGTTTCGCCTGTTCAAATTCTCCCATAGAGGCAGAGTGAAACCAAATAAGTTTTTTCTGCTTATTAAGCCGGGAAGCTTGTAAAATGAGATCTTCAAACAATCGCTTTCTGCCTTTTATACCTGCTCGTATTTTCCGGTTAAAAATACCGGCGCTTAACGCAACAATATAAAGCAGAGGCAATGCGAGAAGGTTATATATAATGTGCCAGAGCTTATCCATCAGTCAAGAATGAGAGTTTTTAACGCACTGTATGCCGCTGTTGGGTGTACATCATTCAAGCACCGCAAATGGCCTTTCGGGCAGGTTTCCCGCCCGATATGCGTACAAGGTCTGCAAGATAAAGAATTATTTTCTAAAATAATACTTTTACAATTGTATGGAGCAAATCCAAATTCTTTTACCGTTGAGCCAAAAATTGCAACAACAGGAACACCCATTGCCGATGCTGTATGCATTAATCCACTATCATTACAAACTACTGCCTTACATAATTTCATGGATGCGGCAGTCTCATACAGATTGTTATCGTTACATAGATTAATGCAACCGGGAGATTTTTTTTCGATCTCTGAACAAATAGCAATGTCATCTTTTCCGCCAAATAGTACAGGAGTATAATTATTTTCCAGCAATATTTTACTGAGACTGATGAAATGCCCCAACGGCCAGCGCTTTGTAAAGTGTTTTGCACTGGGACATATCCCGATAAAATCTTTCTCGCCATTACGCAAAGCGATAGTAATTTCCGGAATAAAAAGAGAGAGTCCCTCATTGTCCAATTCTAGTCCGGGTACACAGACGGCATACCTGTGAGGAATAGGAGGTTCATTTTTCAGCAGATTGATCTTTGCCTTAACCAGAAGGAATTTCTTTATAAAGGGTTTTTTGAATCGGTAAATAATACTCCCCGATATTCCTGAGAGAAGCCGTCTGGTTCGCAGATTGTTATGCAAATCGATAATTACGGAATACCGGTTATTTCTTATTTGAGATTTTACTGAAGCATGTTCTTCTGGGGAATACGGTATTATGTTGTCTATCCATGGGTTGTGACGCAGAGAGTCCAAAAACGCTGTTTTTACACAAAAGTCGATATGCGAGTCCGGATATTTTCTTCGCAACGCCCTGATGACGGGAGTAGTTAATAATATGTCGCCTAAAGAACTGAGGCGAAGTATCAGAATTTTATGAGGACCGGAATTCGTCAAAAGTATTTAAATAATTTTGCCCCAAATTAGTTATAAATTTTTATGCGTCAAAAAAACGCCCGCTTGTCTGAAAGCGGGCGTCGAGTAAAAAATTAATATTGATAACGAACTCTGAATATGAGCTCTGCTTCTTTGCCGGCTGTAACCGGTATAACAAATTCAACATTCGATGCATCAACTTTTTCGTATTTGTGAGTGGTCTTTAGAACCTCCCAGAAATAACCTAAGCCCTTACGGACATTAACCGAAATATCTTCAGTTTTTCTGTTTTTTAATGTGATTTTGTATTCGACCTCGTAAACCTTATCTGAAATTTTATCGTAATCGGTTTGAATTTCTTCTGCTACCACATCAAATGCATCGCCTATTTTTAACGAAACACGCTCATCTTTAGGCGTGTGCTCAACTTTGTCTTCGCCTATTAATTCCAGACTCTCTCCATCTGCTTTATAGACGCGTACCTTTCCTCTCGGCATAGGAACACCCATACCGTTTGCCTCGCTGTTTACAAATTCAACGACGACATTTACTTTTTTATCGTTCGCATTACTCATATAAAGATATTTTTTCACTGCTTTTATTCCGCTTCTTTCAAACAATGAAATTTGTTTCGTTTCATTGTTGGCAAGGGTTGTGGGTCGTCCCAAAGTGTATAAATGATACTCAAAGAAGGACTTTTCTTCAAACTGTTCACCTGCAAAATCGGCAGTGGTGGATTTTTCCATAAATCCATCACTACGGATATAGTCTTCGCGAACACGGTTAATATCACCTGCAATCAGTTTCACTTTTGCGTTTTTGTAGGTGGTTCCGGAATTATTTGTAATACTAACCCACGATTTAAGGTCAAGGTTTTTATCGTCCTTATCTAATACTGCAACATACTCAGCAGTCCATTGAAATCCACCGGTCATATAATTGAACTCAACATTCTGTTTACCGCTCTTCTTTGCATCGAAGAGACATTGCAGGGTCGGTTTCGTAATCAATCCTTCCGGTAATGACTCGACATTAATACGGTAATTCATAAAGGATGGAAGCATAAGGAGACCTCCATCCTCTTTGCGTAGGACAATCTGCCCTGAGAAAACTGAAAGCAAAGTACCCTGAAGTAATTCACCTTTTTCATTAATGAGCTGAATCTTTTTATCAATATAACGCTGAAGTATTTTTTCCATACTTACCAAATCGTACTGATAATTTTGCTCAATTACTTCTCCGTCAAATTTTATGCGGACACTGGTTGCATCAATCCGTTGGGCAACATCGGTAATACGGACTTCAGATTTCCCTGCGTTTAATTCAAGATTTCTGATGTCACGGACTACCCCCAGGTCTTCGTTATATATTGTAACGGTAAGATCCGATTGGTTTTTTTCCTGACCATTGAGGGTTATTACAAAAAACATCAGTACAAAGTAGTGAAGTAAAACTAGTCTCTTTATCATGGGTACTCCTTTCAGTATAATGAAAACAATGGCTACTGGTAGTTCTACAAATAAAATGCTAAAAAGTTCCGGAAATTTACGCATAATGTAATTTATGAAGCATTATCTATTTTTGTATTTATCATTAATAAATCATTACTATGAAAACTATTCTTAACTTCATTCTGAGTGTTTTTTTAATTGTTACTTCATTTATTGGTTGTACCCCTTCTGCTCCAACCATTACAACAGTACAGGATAGCCTGATTGTAAAAAATGATTCAATCATTGTAAAACAAGAAAAAGATGAACCTCGGGATATATCAAAAGTATTTTTTGGCGGCAGTTATTCCTTTAAAGTACCTGCAGGTAGTAGAATAGATACAATTATAACTGATACCGTGAATAAGCGGATTACTGTAAAGTTTAACGAAAGCTTTGGGCATATAGCCTTTCGTGAAGAAAATGTTACGGAAATTTACTCGGCTCTGAAGAATTTAACGGGAAATAAAGAAGGATTTTCTTTTTCAATATATGCGGGAGATTATACAATTGAAGAGTTAGTACCAAACTATTACCGGAGGAAAACGGAAAGAGATAATCACCGGTTGCCGGTAAATTCAAAAAACAATAAAAGGCAGGTCGTTAAAAATTTGGATAAACCTTTTTCTATAACGCATGGACTCAATGACAAAAATATAGTTTTGTGGCATAGCCATGGTTGGTATTATAGCGTAAAGAGCGGAAGATGGGAATGGCAGAGACCTCGATTATTTCAGACAGTAGAGGATTTACTTCCATTGTCCTTTGTACTCCCATATCTTGCTCCAATGTTGGAAAATGCCGGTGCAAATGTCTATATACCCCGCGAGCGAGACACTCAGCTAAATGAAGTCGTCGTGGATAATGATACTCATAATGATAGTAAAAATAAAAGCTACATTGAAAAGACATCATCTTCAAAGATAAAAATTCAAAATGGAAATGGTTCAGGTTTTGCATTCGGTACAGGAGAGTACGAAGTTAACGAGAATCCATTTCTAAATGGCACATACAGAATTTTACCCGCATCAACAAAGGAAACGGCAACTATTACATGGTGTCCGGTCATACCCGAAAGTGGCGAGTATGCAGTCTATATTTCATATAAAGGCGGAGCGGAGTATGTTTCAGATGCTGGATATACAGTTTACCACTCCGGAGGAAAAACCAGATTCTCAGTTAACCAAACTATTGGCGGGAGCAGTTGGTATTATCTGGGTACATTTCATTTTGTGAAAGGACAAAACCCCCTCACAGGGTCAGTGCAATTGAGCAATCAATCAGCTGAACCTGGTAAGTATGTTTCGGCAGATGCAGTTCGGTTTGGCGGTGGTATGGGGGTTGTAAAGCGCAATGGAGAAACAAGCGGCCGTCCAAAATTTACCGAAGGTGCAAGATACTGGCTTCAATATGCCGGTATGCCCGATACTTTGGTTTATAATCTGAACAAGGAAAACGACTATAATGACGATTATCAGTCGCGTAGTGAGTATGGAAATTATTTGAATGGCGCTCCATCAGGACCAACAAAAAACAAAAAAGCAGGTTTAGGAATACCAATAGATTTATCCCTCGCATTCCATACCGATGCAGGAATTACCTCTAATGATACTGTTGTAGGCACATTGTCTATCTTTAGTACTACAGGTTCTGATACACAGCGCATCTTTCCGAATGGCGTGTCACGGTTAGCGTGCAGGGATTTTGCAGATATTTTACAGACGGAAATTGTTAATGAGATACGCGCCGGATTCGATCCCGCATGGAACAGGCGACAGCTCCGCGATGCCGAATACAGTGAAGCCTTCCGGCCAAATTTTCCCTCAGCACTGCTTGAGTTGCTTTCTCATCAGAATTTTTTGGATATGCAAATGGCAGCCGATCCGCGTTTTCGGTTTTTGGTTTCCCGTGCAATCTATAAAGGAATTCTAAAGTACATTGCCGACGCAAACGGATATATCCCTGTTGTTCAGCCATTGCCTGTTTCGCACTTCAGAATCACAGAGATGGGAAAAGGTTATGTTCGGCTAAGCTGGAAGCCTGTAAATGATGAGCGTGAACCGGGAGCTCAACCCACCGGATTTATAGTTTATACCAGAAAAGAACATAACGGATTTGATAACGGGGTATATACCGAGAAACCGGAGATTGTTATAAATGGTTTGAAGGATGGAGTAATTTACAGCTTTAAGGTAACAGCTGTTAATAAAGGCGGAGAAAGTTTCCCTTCGGAAATACTCAGCGCCTGCCGCAACGCAAAGAATCCCGAAGCAGTATTGATAGTAAATGGATTTAACCGAGTTGCACCGCCGGCAGTTATCAAAACAAAAGAATTTACCGGCTTTTTAAATATGGTTGATGCAGGTGTGCCGGACAAAAAAGATTTGAATTTTACCGGAGTACAGACAGATTTTCTTGTTTCTTCAAAATATCTCTCTAACGATGCACCTGGGCATGGTGCCAGCTCTGCATACGATGAAACAAGAATTTTTGCGGGAAATACATTTGACTATCCCTTAATACACGGAGAAGCGTTACGAAAAGCAGATATTTCATTTATTTCCTCTTCGGATGAAGCATTTGGAGATTTAGAAAACTCACCGGAAAAATACCGGTTTATTGATTTTATTTACGGTGAAGAAAAAGAAACACATTGGGTAAGAAAAGATATGGATAGTGTTAATGGTATCTGCTTCAGACTATTTCCACAAAACATTGTTGGTAAGATAGAGAAATACCTAAGCAATGGAGGTAAACTCTTTATCAGTGGTTCGTACCTCTGCAGTGATATTTTTCTAAGGAGCAATACTGACAGTGCGCTGATAAAATTTGTTCAGAAAAAACTCCGATACACTTATGGCGCTTCGTATGCATCTCAGTCAGGAAAAATCTTCCCGGTGCATAAAGATGCTGAAAAATTCTCCGGCTATTCGTTTAATACGATTTTGTCAGAGAATATTTATCAGGTAGAAGCGCCCGATGCATTGAATCCTATCGGTGGCTCAGAAACACTTTTCCGTTACACCGATAATAACTTTAGCGCAGTAACAGGTTTTATGAAAGAGTATGGAGTTGTTACAGCGGGATTTCCTTTTGAAACCCTGAACACCGTGCAGGAAAGGGAAAATTTTATGAAAGAGGTTCTTCGGTTTTTGAAAGTAAAATAAATTTATTTGTGCTATCGGGTATTGTTAATCGGCAGGTTATTTCTTAACTTATTCTCAAACTTAATGGAGATGCTATGTTTCGTTTTCTTAGACTACTGCTGTTGTTGACCCCGCCATTCACTTTTACTTATGCACAAAGCGCAGTGTATTTTTGCACCGAAACAGGCGCATACGGTTATGCGTATGGTTACTCTTCAAAATCTGCGGCTGAAGCTGCTGCAATGAATGCTTGCTATGATGCCGGAGGCACAAATCCCACATATATTACTTCTACCTCCGCCAGAGGATTCGGGGCTATTGCAATAGGAGAGAATTACGATGGCAACCGTGTTATTGGTGTAGCGATAGGCTTCGATACATTATGGGAGGCGCTGGAGAATGCTAAAAAACAGTGTGAGAGTTACGGCGGTAGGGAAGTCTGCATACGCACATATTTTAACGATAGGTGAAATTGCATTTTTTCGGGGTAATTACCGCTTACTGCGGAGATAGTTAGGTATGCCTGAAATACTAGAATCATGTGAATGCATGTATAATATCGTTATTTTGCATAAGTACTTTATTTAGGATAATTCTATGCGTAAAATTCTCTTTTTTCTTTTCATCGGAGTTTCAATAAATTTTTCTCAATCACAGTGGAGCGTTTCATACCTGCGTAAACCCACCATTCCCGGCGATTTTCGTGTTTTTAGTTACACCGGTGATGCTCTTCATGCTATCGGATATGATATTGGCGCTATTAGTTTTTACCTAAAATCAACGGATTTAGGGAATACATGGACCTCTTTTTATTCAGGTTTTAACGCTACGGATAATCTAACTGCGATGGCTTTTCCTTCTTCTAATGTAGGCTATGTTGCCGGCGCAAATGGAAAAATTTACAAAACCACCGATGGGGGAATAAGCTGGGTAAATAAATCGGACACTACTGTTTACAATGGTGGTTTTAATGCGGCATTTTTTCTTAATGATAGTATCGGGTATCTCTGCGGAAGTGTAAGTGGAGGAAAGCTGCTTGTTAAGACCACAAATGGCGGTACAACATGGACGGGAATTACAACACCAATAACCAATACTGCTTATGATATGCATTGGGATAATGAAATGAACGGCTGGTCTGTTCATAGTTCAGCCAGAGTACTACGAACTACCGATGGCGGCACTACATGGTCTCAGTTAACAGTAACCGGGGCTACTGGTACTCTTTACAAAATTAAGAAAGTTTCCACTTCAGTATTTTATGTTTGTGGAATAAATGTTATTGGCAAAAGCACCGATGGAGGAGTAACATTCACAGCTCTTACATCACCAACTACTTCAGCGCTTTATACTGCAGAATTTTACGATGAGAATACCGGATATGTATTTGGCTCCAATGGGATTGCTTATTATACTACTAATGGTGGTACAGGTTGGACATTAGTTCCTTCTTTTACAAGTGAAGTAATAAGAACAAGTATAAAAATAGGAAATAGCGTCTATGCCGGGGCTTATAAAAGCAATTTGGCAAAAACAACCTCTGCCGGTGGTAGCTGGTCACTTATATCAAACACATACCGCGATTTTTATGGAATATATGCGGAAAACCCAACTACGCTTGTTATTGTTGGAGATAGAGGTGAAGTACATATTACTACTAACGCTGGTGAAAACTGGAGAAAATCCGCATTCATGACCGGAAATCTCCTCTATGATGCATATAAAAACAACAATAATATTTATGTTTGTGGAAGAGTCGGGGGCTATTTTATTTCTTCAGACAATGGGCTTAGCTGGCAAGATCAATCTTTCGGAAGTGCAACAACAAGAAATTATAAACTCGCATTCTTTGACGAGAATAACGGTTTAATGACAACAAATGACGGCACAATACTTACAACTACAAACAAAGGAGTAGATTGGACAGCAGCAGCTACTTTCACCGGAGCAACATTTTATGATATTAAAATGTCTTCACCGCAACAAGGATTTGCAGTTGGGTCATTAGAGAGAATTTACTACACCGCACCCGGTGTACCATGGACTCACTCAGGACTGGCAACAATACCCGGCCAGCTAACCGGTGTTTTTATGCTTACCCCTGCTATTGGTTTCGCATGTGGTGAAAACGGTGCTGTGTATAAAACAAATGATGGTTTCGCAACAGTTACTTTAATGACTGATACAATTGCACTCTACGGCAGATTGATACATGATGTATATGCCTTTGATGAGAATACTGTTGTCGCTGTTGGAGCAGGCGGATTAATTCTTACCAGTAATGGCCCGAACTCGCTCGGCGTTTTCGATACAACATATCGTAACATTGATTTAACTGCTATAGCGCGTCTTGGCAGTGGTAACCGCGTCCTCGCTATTACCGGAACAAAAGGTGTTGTGCTGAAACTTGTGCAGGATGTTGTTCCTGTTGAATTGGTATCGTTTAAGGGATCAGTTGAAAACGGTATTGTTATGCTTCAATGGGAAACCGCATCAGAAAGTAATAATAAAGGTTTTGATATAGAAAAAAGCTTCGATAACCTGACTTTTACATCGATTGGTTTTGTCCCCGGCTTTGGTACTTCCTCTGAAAAGCACAGTTATACATTTACCGATGCCGGAGCGTTAGGAGCGAAACTGTTCTATCGATTGCGCCAGACCGACTATGATGGCAGTTTTGAATATTCGGATGTAATTGCAGTTGAAAATGTATTGCCTGTAAAAGCGGTACTAGGACAAAATTACCCCAACCCGTTTAACCCTTCAACGACAATTGAATTTACTGTTCCGGTAAAATCGTATGTGAGTATTACGCTCTTTGATGCATTAGGTGAAAAAGTAGCTGAGTTGTTTAACGATGAAGCTGAAGCAGGAACACACCATATAAAAGTTCAGTCAGACAGATTAAGTGCCGGAGTTTATATTTACCGCATGGTAAACGGTAGTCATGTACTTAGCAGAAAAATGACAGTGCTGAAATAGTCTGTTATGTTTTAGTAATGCGGGCGGTAAACCTCCCGCATTACCTTACAAAATTATTGATTTATTCTTCTCCCGGATTATTTACCGGAATAGCCAGAACCGGTAACCTTGTTTTGTGCCGTACTCCCTCAACAGTTGAACCGTAAATGAGATCGTTGATAAACTGATGACCGTGGCTTCCCGCAATAATAAGCTGTAAATTTAATTCCTTTGATATTCGCACAATCTCTGCTTCCGGCTCACCGCCGCCGATTATAGTATGAGCTTTCATTCCTTCTTTTTTCAGAATTCCGGCAAGCATACCGAGATACTCCTGCTTCGATTTTGCTTCGCTGTCATTAATCATTTCACCGATGAAGTGTGTTGCCGCCGATTGAACACAATGTATAAGATAAATATCTGCATTCAGCATTTTCAGGAAAGGGGTTGAACGATTAAGAATTCGTAAATCATACTCCCGATCGCCTTCAATTGCTATTCCTATTTTATTATATACATTGGCATTTGAGGACTGAAGCGAAAGCCTAGCTGTTTCTATTGGCGCTTTTTCTCGTGCTGCTTTCCGCCTTCTTGAAATAACGGGCTCTAAGGTAATATAAGCAAGCAATGGGAGAATGACGATTGTAACCGGCGTTAATACATAACGGACAATAGTACCCATCATATCGGATGAGTTGATATTTTCAAAGATAAGGTCGAAAATAAATTTTAGATTCAATCCAACTATAACGGCTGCAGAAATCCAGGCAAGAATTCTGAATATTTTCTTTGTCGCAAACTCTCCCATTTTTATTTTATCGGATGTGAAGTGCAGTAGTGGAATAAGTGCAAAGGGAAGCTGTAGAGAGAGTATTACCTGCGAGAGAACAAGGAGAGAGTCAACAGAACGCTCTCCGAAAACCGATATAACAAATACAGCCGGCGTAATTGCTATAACACGGGTAATAAGCCTTCGGAGCCATGGACGCATTTTCAAACCAATAAAACCCTCCATAACTATCTGTCCGGCGAATGTTCCTGTAATGGTAGAAGACTGACCTGCGGCTAAAAGTGCAAGTCCAAATGCAATTGGCGCAATTTCTGAACCAAGTAATGGCGCAAGTAAAGCATGGGCGTCAATTATTGAAGCTACTTCTTTTAAATCGTTCTTAAAGAATACCGACGCGGCGAGAATGAGTATTGCTGAATTAACAAAAAATGCACCGTTAAGCGCGACCACAGAATCAATAAGATTAAACTTATTTGCCTCTTTAATCCCTTCGCGGTCTCGCTTTACAGCCCGTGACTGTACCAACGCAGAATGTAAATAAAGATTGTGGGGCATAACCGTTGCACCGATTATTCCAAGAGCAATAAATAGCGCTTCTGTACTTAACGGAGTTGGGATAAGTCCTGTTGCAACTTCAGAAATAGATGGTTTTGAAAGTACCATTTCAAATGCAAAGCAAATACCAATTGTAGCAACAAGCGATAAGATAAATGCTTCCATTTTTCTGATGCCAAAAGAAATAAGACCCATCAGCAGTAAAACATCAAGTGTGGTAATAAGTACTCCGGCCAACAACGGAATCCCGAAGAGCAGATACAATCCTATTGCAGAACCAAGAACTTCAGCGAGATCGGTGGCGGCTATTGCAATTTCACAAATTATCCATAAAACATAATTGAGCGGTTTAGGAAAATGATCGCGGCAGGCTTGAGCAAGATCTCTTCCATACACTATTCCAAGCCTCGCAGAAAGGGTCTGGAATAAAATTGCCATTACATTAGCCATTAAAATTACCCAGATAAGCTGGTAGCCAAACTTTGAACCGCCCGCAATATCTGTAGCCCAGTTACCGGGATCCATATATCCCACAGAGACCATGAATGCCGGACCAGTGAATGTGAGAAGCCGTTTAATAAAACTGCTGTGCTGTTTTATTTTTACTGTTGAATGTACTTCCGAAAGCGATTTGTCATCGTAATGCATACACCATCAATCTTTCTTTTTCTTGATCTCTACATAAATATTCGAGGCTATCACTGCGCTGATATTCCAGGGTGAACTACCAACCTTAATCATTAAAGAACCGTCAAAGTTTCTTTTTTCTACAACGACAATTTCCGTTTTTAATTTAATCCCCAGTCCGGTTATATACTTTAGAAACCCATTGTCAAAATCGTTTACTCGTCGCACAATACCCCGCTCGCCAATATTAAGTTTATTTAATGCAAGTAACTTCCTCTCCTTTGGCATAATACCGTCCTTTGCGGGAATAGGATCGCCGTGAGGGTCGAATTCGGGAAAGTTTAACATTTCTTCAAGCCTGTTAATCAGTTCATCGGAGGATGAATGTTCGAGTTTTTCAGCTTCATCGTGTACTTTTTCCCACGGCATGCCAACTATCTGATGAAGAAAAATTTCCCAGATTCTATGCCTGCGAACCATATTCCTCGCCACCCGCTCACCATCAGGGGTCAGGCGTACTGCTTTATAGCGTTCGTATGCAACTAATTTTTCATTAGAAAGTTTTTTAAGCATATCGCTGACTGCAGCATTAGAAACCTGAAGTTTCTCTGCTATCACGGTAGCCTTTACCTCATCGTTATCGTCCCGGTTTTTATAAATAGTACTAAGATAATCTTCTTTTGATATGCTTTTCATTAATACAGTAAGTTTAATAATTAAATTTAAGTTAGCTTAAATTAGAAATCAAGTTAAATTTAAATATTTACTTATTTCTATCTTTAAAATGAAAAATGCCCTGCCGTTCATTGAGTTCTGTAAATCAATGAAAAACAGGGCTTTGAACAGAAGGAAATGAGAAACGACTAACTACGGATAATTTTCAGTAACTCTTCTGTTTTTTCTCTCATTAGTTTTTCGTTAGCGCGCGACTCCACATTCAGACGAAGAATAGGTTCTGTATTTGACATTCGAAGATTGAAGCGCCAGTCGGCATATTCAACACTAAGGCCATCAACTTTTTCAACCTTTCCGCTAGGTCCGTATAATTTTTCAATCTCAGCAATTTTTGCCTGAGCATCCTTCACTGTCGAATTAATTTCACCACTGCAGGGATAATTGGCAATCATTTCTTCCACAAGTTCAGAAAATTTTTTGTTTTCCTGTGTCATTAGCTGAAGCACGAGAAGAAATGGAATGATACCGCTATCCGAGTAGGCATTGTCACGGAAATAATGGTGGGCGGACATTTCTCCACCATAAATTGCATCAACTTCACGCATTTTCTCTTTAATGAATGCATGGCCGCTGACTGACTGAACTGTTTTACCTCCGTTTTCTTCAACAATTTTTATTGTATTCCATGTAAGGCGCGGATCGTGAATAATTTTTGCTCCGGGGTTTGTGCTCAGTATGGATTTGGCGAGTAAGCCGACAACATAATATCCTTCAATGAAATTTCCTTTCTCATCGAAGAAAAAGCATCTGTCATAATCGCCATCCCATGCAACTCCGAGGTCGGCGTTAGTTTGTTTAATAAGTTCAATTGTCGGTTTTCTGTTTTCCTCAAGCATCGGGTTGGGAACACCATTTGGAAAATCGGAATCGGGCTCGAAGAATTGTTTAATCATTGTAATAGGTAACAGAGGTTCAAGCAGATTAAGTATTGGTCCGACACATCCGTTACCGGCATTAACAACAACTTTGTAGGGTTTTATTTTTTTGGGATCATAAAACTTTCCGAGATGGCGGAGAAAATCATCATTAAAATTCTTAATTTCTGTTATTGTGCCTGGTAATTCCGCTTTGCCGGGGAGGTTGTCCGAGGCAATCCACTCTTCCATAATTTTCAGTCCGGAGTCATAACTAACCGGAACACTGTTCCTTTTAACAAACTTCATTCCGTTATATTCTGGGGGGTTGTGGCTTGCAGTTATCATGATGCCTCCGTCAGCCTCAAAATGAGATGCACCATAGTAAATCATTTCCGTTCCGCAAAGCCCAATATCAAGCACATCGGCGCCGCTTGCGGATAATCCTTTTGCAAGAGCATCAGAGAGAAGTGCAGAGCTTTTGCGAATATCTCTGCCGATAACAACTTTTTTAGCATTAACAAGCTTTGTGAATGCCTGCCCGACTTTAAACGCCAGTTCTTCATTTAGCTCTCCGGGTACTTTACCCCTGATATCATAAGCCTTGAAACAAGGAATCCTTGCCATTTATACTCCGTATGAAATAGTTTATTAAATTTACTGTATTAACTTATTACATAAGTGACGATTTCGCAATAATGGATTGATGGAGAATACATTCATAAAGAAATGTAGAATAACACCATTATTACCGGCAAATGAAAAAATTAAGGGGGGAATAATTTTTCAATAGTATAATTTGAGTTCTTGCTGTATGTTACACAGGTTAAAATCAGGAGCAATCTATCGAATCTTTTATTACTGTTAAGGCGCATTTTGCAAAATGTAATAATGCAAAATGTAACAATATTTTTCCTGTAAGCCCCGGAGAGAAACCGGGAGATCTTGGCTTTCTTTGCCCGCAGTGCAGTGCAAAAACACTTAATCACCATGTGGTTCAATGTTCAAGTTGTGCTACCGTGGTGAATCTCGTACGCGCTTCAGACCGTGAGGAAAAGGTAGTTTTTAATATTACTAAGTGTTCTCATTGTGTCGGCACTATTGAAGATGAATGGGAGATTGAGCCAATCTTTCAGTCAGATTCATACATATAACTGTTTTGTATAATTGTAAACTGCCGCTCATCAGGCGGCAGTTTCAGTTTTAAAGTAGTTTTATAACTATTTTTTAGTCACCTATTTCTGCCTGAAGACAATTCCATGCACTCTCAGGCACAAGCTGTTTAATTGAACTCACCAGAGGGGCAATAATTTTTTCATCATCAGGTACAATTATCCTGGGAAGTTCTATAGTTTGTTCCGATGTCGTAAATATAAGTCTCTCTTCACTTCCGCCAACTCGTAGTGCTTTGGGTTCCTTCCAATTTCTTGAAAATATTTCATTCTCTTTTATCATAACCCAGATTTCAAGTATGTCTTGCTGTGAAACGGAAAATTCTTCCGACCAAACTACATTCCCGGAATATCCTTTATACAATGCAATATTTCCCACACCTTTTTGGTTAATAGTAATAGTATAGTAATAATGATACTTTGGCGGTAAAGATCCTGATGACCATCGGTAAGAAATTTCAAAACCATCGGGTATATTATTCTGTGGGAAAACAACCGATAGTAAAAAACAATACAACAGCAAAAATGTTTTCATGGCTTTTCTCCTTTTATGATTATACCACATTCGGGGTAAAAAGTTTCTCAACACACAAAATTAGCGCATTAAAATTTTGAAATGATGAGAGAATTAAAGGATAACCAATCAAATCTAAACCCGAAAGGTTGGAATAATTATAGAACAGTCAGGAAACACCAAAGCAAAACCCTGAAAGGGTGAAATATTTCCCAGAAATCGTATATGGTGATAAACACAAAAATGATGAGACAATTGAAGAATAATCAATCCAAACTAAACCCGAAAGGTTGGAATAATTATAGAACAGTCAGGAAACACCAAAGCAAAACCCTGAAAGGGTTGAAATATTTCCCAGAAATCGTATATGGTGATAAACACAAAAATGATGAGACAATTGAAGAATAATCATTCCAAACCAAACCCGAAGGTGGCTGTTGCATAACATCCCCTTAAAAACATACCTCTAAAGCGTGTCCGACTTTGTAGCCCTGACGCTGAGCAAGTTTCTCTAATGACTCCCAACTTACTTTCAGTCTTACCAGTAAGCGGTTTTTCTTACCTCGTATTTCATAAAAACACAATAATATGTTGAATATTTTCAACATATTTATTGCCATAGCTAAAATATTCAATTCTACCGTCGCCCCGTCTATTCCTTTTCGGT
>CAYTLQ010000158.1:0-11383 GCA_964438715.1 uncultured Ignavibacteriaceae bacterium | reverse complement strand
AAAGCCTGAAATATGATTTTTATATTGGTAATAAATGGGCTTCTCTTTCCGGTTCTATATGACTTAATGCTATTAAAACAAGTAGATCTAGGAGAATTATTATAAAGTAAAGGATTAAAACAATTCCAAACAAATCCTTCGAGTTCCAGTTTAATATAACAGATTGGATTACTGCAGAAATACCAAATTCATATCCGGAAAGAAATTCATTTAACAATATGATTAACCAGAAAATATAATGGCCCTTTCTGATAATCATGATAAAGGAGTTATTGAGTAATGACCGGTAGAGATATTTCTCGGCGTCACCGGGTGTTTTCTCCAACGAAACTAAAAATTCATAATACGAACCCGGCAGTTTTTTATAAAGTGCAAGAAACTCAAAAGTAAAAAATGTTATCCCGAGAAACGATATGAAGAAATAAAAAACAAAATCGTTCCCTCTGAATAGCGGATATAAGACTATTGCAAATAATACCATAGAAAAATTAAATGCCTCATTACCCGAGTTAACAAGTAATAATTTCTTTAAAATTCTTGTCCCCGGTAAAAATTGAGCAATAATCAGATTAATTAAATATGCAAACATCAATGTGCCATAAACAAGAGAAATCGTAATTATGAGTGCGAGCAGAAATCCTTGATCAGTTAAAATCCTGAATAGAGAATTCGGGAGTTCGTGCAATGCCGGGATATAGTTATTTGCAGGAAGGAAAAGCCCTGTAAATATTACAATATGTAGTATAATGGTAAATTTAATAAATAACGCTCTGCCGGGTGATGAAGCCATTTCACAAAAGGTTGTTTTTATTATTAATTAATATAGAGAATGATGAGGTTTAGTACAAGAAATGGCAGGTATATTAAAAGAAATGCTGCCCGT
Organism: uncultured Ignavibacteriaceae bacterium; assembly: GCA_964438715.1. Taxonomy (GTDB): domain Bacteria; phylum Bacteroidota; class Ignavibacteria; order Ignavibacteriales; family Ignavibacteriaceae; genus CAYTLQ01. The sequence goes on along the minus strand of CAYTLQ010000158.1, from coordinate 10,500 downwards.
GATAAACGGGCAGCACGAAAAAAAAGATTAGAAAATAAAGCCTAAGCCGGCACTTACAACATTATACTCAGAGATATTATAATCAACATTGAGATTGATGATTCCTAACTTTAAAGCTGCGCCAAGGATAAATCTGTTTTTGTTCTTCCCCTCTAACTCAAATTTAACCGGCACTTTTGTATCTGGATTACCCTGACTATCCGTAACACCTTCAAGCACAAAATCATAAGTAACGGTAATATTTGAACTCTCTAAGCTGAATCCGGCATACGGTGTTATACTCAATAAAGACCATCCAAAGGATTTGCTGGCATATAAACCAAAAGTTGTTGCCTCTGTTTTAAAAATTTTACCTACTTCAAGTGTTTGAGTGAAATACCCTACGGAAAGGTCCAAAGGTAGAGGATTTGGGAACCAAATGGCCGGGTTGTGCTGTAAACCAAATCCTAAATACTTGAATTCACCTAAATCCTCATTTATCTTAATATTCGGGACATAGCGTAAACTAAGTGATGTACCATAGACAGTTCCTACAGAAAGTTGAGGTGCCGCCAATGGAAGTATTGACAATTCTTCAAGAACACCTGTGACACCGGTATTTACATTTTGCCCCGGTACTGTGTAACTGCCCAAGCCGGATATATTGTAGGTTTGACCGGGGAATGAAACGAAAACTGTATCGGTATTTTTACCGGTAATTGTTGGGCCATTAATAGCAATATTAAAAGAACTGTTAATGATCCGATTAATTATTGAATCTCTTGCTATGGCATTTGTTATGCTTTCGGTCATTTTCTCTGCCTGGGGTCTGTCAAAACGGAAAGATCCACTCGTAGAAAACGACTTATTGGCATCGCCAAATATCGTTCCCATAAACACTACACCCAGTTCAATATCAATTCCAAATTTTTTTGCCGCAGTAGCTTTATGCAGCCAACCGGAGTTTAAGTTTGCACCAAAACCTGAAACAACTGGGGCAACATATTCCTTGGCGCCGGTTTCAGCCAATCCACCAATAGTCTCTTCAAGAGATTGTGCATGTACCACCGAAATGAATAAAAAAGAAATCAGAAAATACAAAAAGCGATATTTCATGATTACTCCAAAAATTATTTGAAATGAAAAAGATGATGTATGTTTTTAAGTTATAGTAACCTTATAAAAGTAAAATACAAAATTCCTCTATAAAAAAAAGTTGACTTATTTAGGACAACTGAAGTTATGGTTTGAATTTTTTTTCATTAGCAATAGTACTATTACCGCCATGTCCGGGAAGGATAATTGTATTATCAGGAAGGCAAAGTAACTTAGTTTCAATTGAATTTAGCAAAATTTTCATATTTCCTCCCCATAAATCAGTTCTGCCAATGCTACCCTCAAAGAGCACATCCCCTGTTAAGCAGTAGGAATCATGTTCATTATAAAGGCAGTATTCTCCGGGTGTATGACCCGGAGTAAATAAAAGCTTAAATTTCATTTTTCCGATAATTATCTCTTGTAAATCATCAAGAAATAAATCCGGTGGTGGACTTGCTTTTAATTCGATCCCGAACATTCTGCCATGATCCGGAGCCTTTTGTAGAATTGGTAAATCGTTCCTCGGAACAGCAAGAGGTACAGAGTATTTATTTTTACTGTAAGAATTACCAAAAATATGATCAAGATGGCAATGTGTATTTACTACTAATTTGATGATAATTTTATTCGTTTCAATAAAAGAGGATATTTCTTCCTCTTCTTCCTCCTGCAACATTCCCGGGTCAACTATCATTCCCTCCAGAGTATTCTCATCCCAAACTAGATAAGTATTTTCGGAAAATGGATTAAATGTAAATTTTTTTATTCCCTTTGTCATCATTACCTGAAGTTACTTTTTAGAAGCTTCATTTGTTCTTTTTTATTCAATTTATAATTTCTCATAGTTTCATGAATCGAGTCGCCACCAAATTTCTGAAGCATATTTTTTGCAATTACCCATGATACCATTGACTCAGCGATTACAGCACAGGCAGGTACCGCAACAAAATCACTTCTTTCGCGCCGCGATTCTACCTCAGTCATATCTTTTATGTTAATACTTTTTAATGGCTGCATAAGGGTTGCTATTGGTTTCATATAGCCTCGCAAGATTAATGGTAATCCGGTAGATATTCCACCTTCAATACCACCAGCCCGATTCGTTTTTCGTGAAAAGGTACTTTCATACAATGTAATTTCGTCATGAACCTGTGAACCAGAATTAAATGCTCCGGAAATTCCGGCACCAATCTCTACAGCCTTTACTGCATTTATCGAAATAATTGAAGCTGAAATCTCAGCATCGAGCCTCCGATCATAGTGCATATAGCTGCCTAAACCTGCAGGTAACCCTGCAGCAATTACAACAAAAGAGCCCCCTAAAGAATCTCCGGCTTTTTTTGCTTTTTTAATTCGATTAATGATTTTGGTTTCAATTTTTTTATCCAAAACCCGAACCGGACTTTCATCTGCGACTGATGTAAGATTACGGACATGAGTGGGTAAAATATGAGGATTACTCAATAATTCATTATAGTAATCATTGTTATTTTCAACACCCCCTATTGAATCCACAAAACTTCCTACACTAATATCAAATGCCTCAAGAAATTGTCTTGCCACACTGCATGCCGCAACTCTCGCGGCTGTTTCCCTCGCGGAAGATCGTTCAATAGAATTCCGAATATCATTAAAACCATATTTCTGCACCCCGGTCAAATCTGCGTGGCCCGGACGAGGTATTGTGATTTTTTCTTCAGCTTTTTCAGGCTCATCGTGCCTCATGATTTCTTTCCAATTCTCCCAATCCTTATTTCTTATTAAGAATGAAATTGGTGAGCCAATTGTCTTCCCGTAGCGTATTCCCGAGATAACTTCAACTCTGTCCTGTTCAATTTTCATCCTTAAGCCACGACCATAACCACCCTGCCTTCTCTTTAATTGCTCATCGATTTTTTCGATGTCAATTTTCAAACCGGCAGGAAATCCTTCTACAATTATTACGAGCCCTTTACCATGTGACTCACCCGCTGTTAAAAATCGTATGGGCATTTAATTTCCTTCATTAAAATTTGCTAACAAAAATAAAAACCATTCATAAACATACCTATACCAAAAGATAAAATAAAAAAAGCTGTCATCCAGATTACTCCGAATGACAGCTTCAATGGAATTAAATACTATTATTTAATAAGGTTCAGCTTCCGTGTCAGAACTATTTCACCGGCTTGCAAACGATATATATAAGTGCCTGAGGAAAGACCGGTTGCATCAAAAGTTATTTCGTGCATACCCGAACTCCGCATTTCGTTTATCAGAGTTTTTACCAATTCACCATTCATAGAATAAACATCAATTCGTACCTGCGATTCCACAGGAAGAGAAAAACGAATATTCGTCGTTGGGTTGAATGGATTCGGATAATTTTGTTCAAGAATATATTGAGCGGCAATACCAATTTCTACCTCGACAACTTCTGAGTAAGAAATTTTTCCATCAAAATCTATCTGCCGCAAACGATAGCTGTATTTACCTGAAGTTACAACATCGGTAAAACGATAGTTTGATTGCTCAGTTGTTGTACCTTTACCATTAACAAATGCAATTTCAGTAAAATCACCATCACCGGACTTTCTTTCAACAGCAAATCCTTTATTATTTGTTTCAGTAGCTGTTGACCAGGTCAATACCACTTTACCATCAACAGCATTGGCAGTAAACGAAGTAAGTTCAACCGGTACAGGATTGGTTACCACTATTTCCATTCCATTCGGAGCAACGGTGTTATAACCATTTGGTCCGCTTGCCGGAGAGAAAACAATAATTCTCTCGTTTGCGTTACCATTAGACCAAACAACATTGCCGGCGGGATCAACATTTATAATTTGAGAGGTAGCACCGGAACCACTGCCAGCGGGAGATACTAACTGAGTAAGAGTACTGCAATTATTAGTTACACTGTAGATGCCGAACTGTGCAAGAGTTCCGCTGTAAATTAAAGCATAGATTTTATCGTCTGCAGCAGAAGTAGAATTTGCGCCCCGATCTATTGCAATTGAATGAAAATACGCTGTTGAGGCGAGTCCATAAAGGCTTCCATCAAGGCTGTCAGCGAAGACTAATGTACCGCTGGAATTAAATTTATATAGTTTCTTTCTGGTTGTCGATGAATTACCAAATATCACATAGATATTTCCTTCATCATCAAATTCGAATGCTTTAATATACCCTGTGGTTGTCCATCCAACCATATATTGTTGAAAATCAATCACAGTAACGGTATCACCATTTATACCAACTTTTTTGATTATTCCATTTTTACCGGCTGTGCCACTACGGGCAGTATAGTAAACTGTATCCGTTCCCTCGATGCGAACTGCAAGATCACGCACGCCGGTAGAACCAAACAAAAATGAATCAATGAATGTATTTGATGTAGCGTTGTAACTTTTTGCATAACCGGAACCTGTAAATCCATATCCGGCAAGCCCGTAAATTTTTTCACCAAGTATTGCAATTTCATTTGGCGTACTATTTACGAATAACGGATTAGTACCAATTTTTCTCAGATAAACACCATCACCTCTCAGTTCATAAAAACCGTTTTGACCTGAAGTGGTAGCTCTTGAGACATAAATATTTCCAAAAGATCTAGAGGTTTGATCCATAACTGAGGCATTACCGCGGTAAGCATAGGAGGTTCCACCGTCAAAGTCAGGTCCAAGATATTTAGCGCCGGCAACCCATAATGAATCAAATGTTGTATGTCCTACTGCATCATTAACAGAAACTTCAAATCGGTAATTTCCAACTGCAACGGGTTGACCACTTTCATTAAAGCCGTCCCATATTGCGGAATTTACTCCCTTCTGTAAATTAAAAAGGTTTATAACCTTTATTTGTGTAGTACCCTGAAATATTTTGATTTTTCCGCTGACTGAATTTGGAGCACCTCCGCTCTCGTTGAGGATAAACCATATTTTCACGCCACCATTCGAGAAATTACCATCCCAGGAATTCCCTGCACTTTCGTATGTAGAAACTGTATCATCAGAGATTTTTAATCCCGAGGCATAAACATTAGCAAAACTTTGAGTGGAAGCAAGAACGAGGAGGAAAAATAATGGAATGAGTAATCGAACTCTCATAAGATCTCCTTAAGTTTTTATTTTTATACAATAATATTAAAAAATTTATCTTCTATTCAAAGCAGGTTAAAAACTGTCAAAGCGGAATGTGGAGCAATTATCGCTTGTGTCTGATTTTTTCCATAGTATCTCGCAAGACACCCAATGACCTCTGGCTCAATAGGTCAATTTTCACCAATCCCAAATCTTCAACTCCATACATATCCGGCTGGGTTACTATTAATCCTAAACCTTTATTCTTAGCAAATTCCAAAGCAACATATTCCGTTATTTGTCGGGGGGCAATAACAATACCTCCGGGATGAATGCTAAGATGGCGGGGAAAAGACGCTATACGGGAAGCAATATCAATTATTGATTTCCACGGTTCCTTATCAAAAGGCAGGTGTCGTGATTCCGGGAACATTTTTGTTAAGTTTGGAAGATTTATTGCATTTGTCCATGGAATAAATTTACTGAACTTCGAAATTTCCCTGTCCGAATAACCAAATGCCTTGGCTACTTCTCTGAAGGCTGATCGTGCCCTGAAGGTAACAGTTGTTGATATCATTGCTACACGATCGTATCCATATTTTTCAAACACATAGCGTACAATTTCATCGCGCTCTTTCCATGAAAAATCAAGATCAACATCAGGAGGGCTTTTACGGCTTCGATTTAAAAATCTTTCAAAGTACAAATCATATTTAATCGGATCAACCTCTGTAAATCCCAGACAATATGAAACAAGACTATTTGCCGCAGAGCCTCTCCCAATTATCATCATACCCCGATTTTTTGCTTCGCGCACGATATCCCAAACAACAAGGAAATAATCTGTGAAGTTAAGTTCTCTGATAACCTCGAGTTCATAATGTAGTCTGTCAGTTAGTTGTGTTGACGGTTTTCTATACCTTCGAATTAATCCTTCATAACACAAACGCATCAGCAATGAAGTTGATGGTTCTCCTCCAGTAAAAGCATACTCGGGAAACTTGTATTTCCCCAATTCCAAATCAGTTTCACAATTATCTGCAATTATCTCTGAAACATCTAATCGTAGAATTTCATCGGGAATTTTTTTTTCGAGATCTCTGGGATTATGAAAGTAATACTGCTCTTCTACCAACATTTCAGCAGGTATATTAGCAATCGTTTGCCTTTCACGAATTGCACTGACCGTTTTATGTAATTCATAGTCGCCTCTCTCAACAAAATAAACCGGAGGAGATAGCACAATTCCCTTTTCACCAAATTGTGATAGTAATTGCAGATTTCTTGAACGGAATTTTCGAAATGGAATTATTTCCGGATAAAGGTTTTTGTAATGTCTGAACTTTTGGAGCAGGTTAAAGTCGTAGGTGATAAAAAACAGATCTTCAGTATTACCCCGGAAAACAGTGTCAAGTGTGAAATTCTCATTCAGTTTACGACTTGTAATAATTTTGCACAGTTGACTATATCCGGCTTTATTTCTTGCCAAAACAATTACATAATTTTCTGAATTATGCGGATTAGTAATTTGTGCTCCGGCGATGGGTTTTATCCCTTTTTCAGATGCGGCTTTAAAGAAATTTATGACTCCGTGCATTCCATCTGTATCAGTCAGCGGAAGCGCTTTTAATTTATACTCCGAGGCTTTTTCCAGTAACTGGGGTATTGTACAGGTTCCCCTAAGGAACGAATAATTTGAATGGATGTGTAATGGGGTCATAAAAAACTCATTATTTTAAGCCCCGTGCACCGATATCCTTTCTGAAGTACATATTTTCAAATTGGATGTGAGCTATTTCTTCATAGGCTTTACTGACAGCCTTCCGAAGATCTCCTGAGGGTTCAAAAGAGGTAACTCCTAATACACGACCACCATTTGTAATAATTTTTCCGTTCTCTTCTTTTGTACCTGCATGATAGATACGAGTTTCTTTGTATAGTGTTTTATCGAGTCCTCTAATTTCATAACCTTTTTGAAAAGTTTCAGGATAACCGGCGGAGGCTGCTGTTACACAGACTGAACTGCCTCCATTATACCGGATAGCATTTTTATTAATTCTTCCTTCTGCGGCACTTTTCAATAGAACGAGAAAGTCTCCTGAAATAACATTCATAACTGCCTGAGTTTCAGGATCACCAAATCTACAATTAAATTCAATTACTTTGGGACCTTCAGCCGTAACAATTAAACCACAATAAAGGCAACCGATAAAAGGAGTACCTCTTTCACGCAAACCTTTAAGAGTTGGAATAATTATTTGCTTTTCCACTTGAGTCAATAAATCAGGAGATAGTACTTTTGCCGGAGCAAATGATCCCATGCCACCGGTATTTTCGCCGGTATCGCCATCACCAATTCTCTTGTGATCTTGTGCCTGAGGTAAACAGATAAAATCATTTCCGTCTGTTATGGCAAATACGGAAACTTCCTCTCCAATGAGAAATTCTTCTACTACAATCTTAGTCCCCGATTCACCGAATATTTTCTTCACGAAGTATTGTTCAACTGTCTGTACAGCAGTTTCAGGTGATTCAGCAATTTTCACACCTTTGCCGGCAGCTAGTCCATCAGCTTTTATTACAACAGGGTAAGTACAATTATTTAAATAATTTATAGTATCCTGAAATTCAATACTGGTAAACTCTCTATATCTGGCGGTTGGTACATTATATTCAGCCATGAGTTTTTTTGCAAACGACTTTTCGGACTCTATTCTTGCGGCAGAAGCTCCCGGACCGAAGGTGAGAATTACTTTGCTTCTCAAAAAATCGGCTAATCCATCCACTAATGGTTGCTCCGGTCCAACAACCACTAAACCAATGTTATTGGTAATAATAAAATCAACCAATCTTTCTCGGTCATCTAATGAACACTGAACTTGTTTACAAAAACTATTCATCCCCGGATTACCCGGTAATGAATAAACGGTGCCACAGGAAGATGATTCACTCAGTTTAAGAGATAGTGCATGCTCACGACCGCCGGAGCCAATGACAAGTACATTAATGCTTGTATTCATTCCCTGACCAAAAATTGAAATTCCTTAGATAATTGCTCTGTAAGAAAATCTCGCCGATACTTTTCAACAAATTCGGAATTCGGTTCCGGTAGTTTACCTAACCTGAAGTCCTCATAAATTTTCACGAGCATTCGTTTAATTTCTTCAGGATTATCCGGTGAGGAAATATACGAAGCGCCATAATCCTGCAACGCTGTTTTTAAAACACCATCAACAACAGAACCGAAAACCGGCTTCCCTGTTCCTATGTATTCAAAGAACTTACTGCTTGAAATAGTATCTGCATTTTTTCCTTTTCCTACAGTAATCCATAACACATCACTGGCAAGGAGTCGATTAATCGACTCAATATGCGGCAAATAACCGAGGCACTTAATATGATTCTGCAAACCCAGCTCATTGATTAGTGCGATAACCTCTTTACGAACTACTCCAATCAGTTGGATTTCGATATTTGATGAAATATCCGGTCGTTCAATAGTAAGCGTTTTGAATGCAGAAAAAAGATATTTTGGTGTAATATTTTCATAAAAAAGACCGGAATAAGTCAGAATCATCTTCTGAGAAGTTCTGGGCAGTTTGGCTGATTGATGAAAATCTTCAGGGTCGAAGCCATGAGGGATAATAGTTATTTGTCTATGAGATACAAAAGGAAAGTATTCCATTATTTTTTCCTTAATTCTCCTGTTGATAACTATTACTTTATCGGCTGTCTTTAGTGCTTTGTATTCCATCCTTTTAATTGCCGCCTTGTGAAATGGCAACAAGTGTCTGCCGAACTGAAACCCGTACCATAAGTCCCTATAGTCGAGAACAAGAGGGATGTTAAACTCATTTTTTAATCGAACACCAAGGTTAAAAGAAGAAAATGGCGGAGCTGAAACAAAAATTAAATCTATTTTATTGTTCGTAATTATTTCTTTCGCAGAAATGTACGCTTTTTTTGACCAGCCTTTCTTATTATCAGGAACAAAGATGAAGCTACTAAGATATGAAAGAAATTTCCGAATTCTTTCTGATGGCATAGCAACTAAACCCTGCATAGGCAGCATGGAATTTACATCTGTTCCATCAACCCTGATGATATCGATATTCTTTCCTTCAAGATCTTTGAGGAGAGAATAATCATACGCATAATAAGCATTAACACCGGAAGTTAAAACAAACGGGCGCCAATTGTACTGCGGAAGATATTTGACAAATTTTAAAGTTCTTTGTACGCCGCTAAGACCCTTCGGCGGAAAATAATATGCAATAACTAAAACATTAAACATTAAAATTCCGTGAGATTCAGTGTTTTATCTTGTCCAATAAAATAAATATTTTCATGCCGGTATCCGATCTTTCCAGGAATATAAATGCCGGGTTCAATCGTAACTACCGAGTTAACAGTTAATAGCTCAGGGGAGTATTCGGAAATTCTTGGAGATTGATGTACTTCATATCCAAGGCCATGCCCTGTTGCATGGGTAAAATATCTATCGAGTGAATGATTTTTCAGTTTTTGTTTTACAAAAAGGTCTATTTCTTTAAACGGCATAACGGGTAATAATTTATCAGCTATCTCAGACATTATTTCATCAATAATTTTTTTGATTCTGGTAAAGAAAGTACCGGGCTTATTACCAAACCAATTAGTTCTGGTAAAATCAGCACAAATGCCCTTATATTTTAATCCAACATCAATGAGGACTGACATATTATGTTTTAATTTCTTTGTACCCGGTTTCGCATGTGGCTTAGAGGCATTGGCGCCAAAAGCGATAATGGGCTCAAAAGAAATTCCGTCAGGATATTTAACAATAGTGCTTCCTGAAAAAGAAGCATAGACCTCACGCTCAGTGATGCCCTCTCTTAATTGCTCAACACAAGAGCTATATGCGTTAAATGTGTTCCTGATAGCCCGTTTCATCCGCTGAAGCATTTCCTGATCATAACAATTAAAAATACCTCCAAGATCAGATGAAACATCAATAAATTTTTTGTTGGGGAAAATAGATTGCAGACTATTGAATTGGGTACTCGTTAAAGCATTTCCTTCGAAGCCGATATTTTTTCCTTGTAACAATCCATTTTGTGAAATGAATTGCCAGATTGAATTTTTATAAATCAGTAATTCAATATGCGGAGCTAACGATTGTACTTCTTCCTCAAATCTTTTATCGGTGAGGTAAGTAAAACTTTTATGACTGAGTACAATATAAGCTGGTACAGAGACAGTATCGGCAAAATGAGTAAGTGCCGAAGTGGAGTTGAAGATAACTGAGACAATTGAATATTGATCAATGATCGTTTCTAAAGCAGGAAGACTCTCTCAACGGAAAGATTTCTGCGACTTTTTA
>CAYTLQ010000157.1:0-3106 GCA_964438715.1 uncultured Ignavibacteriaceae bacterium | reverse complement strand
GCATACCGAATACAACGAATGTGGAAATAGCTGTTTATGATATTACGGGAAGGAAAGTAGCCGAACTGGTAAACGAAAAGAAAGATGCAGGATATTATTCAGTATCATTTAAGGCAGAATCACTTACATCAGGTGTTTATTACTACACGATAAATGCAGGTTTATTCAGGTCGGTTAAAAAGATGGTATTGATGAAATAATGTTAAGCAAGAGGGATGAAGAATCCTTCACCAATTCATATCCGGTTAATGAGAGTTCTAAAATTACGCGATATTATTAATGCAGATCGAAAAATTAGTTTTTGAGGTAAAATTTCATAAGAACTATCTTTTTTCCAAAAACTAAAGTACATTGATTGACAAGGATTGTTCGGATTGAAAGTAGATTTTTCAATCTCTCAGAAAAATGAGAACAATCCGATGCCATAATTTTAAACATTTTCAAAGCTAAACATTTTCAAAGCAGGCAGTAAAAGGAGAATTTACTTTATTTTTTGTTCGAGTGATTCAAAAACGGACAAAAGGATAAGCGTTAATCGGAGGATATCTCTTAATTTTATTAATGAGGAGTCTTATCGAAGGAGGTGGCACATTCCTCAAAAAATTTGTAAAATACATTTTCGATTATTAAATTCTAATAATATTTGTTTACAACCTATTACTGATAATTTTAATTTTTTGTTTGGGGGTGTAAACAAGAAAGTTTATTCCAAATAAAAGCGAATAAACTCTATTAAATACAACCTTTCGATTAGAAATAGTATAATATCGCCGCTTTGAAGATCGTATAATGTACGAATTATCTTTCCGGATTGTGTTGATTTAATACAAATTCTTTGTACAAGTTGAAACTACATGCTTTTTGTGTCAGTTCGAACACAGGAGGCTAAATTCTTAATCAATAAATCGGAAAGAAAAATGAGTAACTATGTACGGCCGCTTTTTGTTCTTTTTTTTATAATTACTTCTGTTACATTCTCTCAAAATATTACAAACACACTCGGCACCAGCGGGGTTTTTAGTGTTAAAGATAATACAAATACATTTTTTTCAATCAGTCAAACAAATGGTACCCTTTCACTGATTTCGTTATCCGCGGGCAGTCAAAGAGGTTCTATATTTAAGGGTTCAGACCGATTTCTTCACACATATTACGGAACCGGTACAAATGGTTATAACACATTTCTGGGAGTAAATGCCGGTAATTTTTCGATGGGTGGTACGAGCGCTGATGAAGGTAGTATGAATACTGTTGTCGGTAATTCTTCATTCAGTTCAAACACTACAGGATACCAAAATGCCGCTTTTGGTTTTCAATCGATGAATCAGAATACAACGGGCAGTTTTAACTCTGCCTTCGGAAGTTATTCGTATTATTGGAATACTTCGGGTTCCAGTAATTCAGCATTTGGTTCTGCTTCACTATTTTATAACACAACCGGCGGTGAAAACTCGGCTTTTGGAGCGAGTGCATTATTCAATAATTCATCCGGATCGACAAATTCTGCGTTCGGCACTTACGCCCTCTATTCTAATACGACCGGAAATGATAATTCCGCGTATGGCGTTCAATCGCTCTATCAAAATACAACCGGATACAGGAACTCAGCGTTTGGTAGGAACGCTTTGCGAAATAATATCAACGGAATAGCAAATTCTTCTTTCGGACACGAATCGCTTCCAGCAAATACTACAGGAACAAGAAATTCTTCTTTTGGTGCTTTTTCTCTCTATTCAAATACAGAGGGTGGTTTTAATTCGGCTTTCGGAGGCTCAGCATTATTTTATAATACGACAGGAGAACATAATTCAGCATTCGGTTTCTCAGCTCTCTTTTATAACACGGGCAGTTATAATACAGCTTTTGGTTATCATGCTTTATTAAATAATACCACAGGTCAGAACAATGCAGGTTTCGGATATTCATCTCTCTACTCATCAACAGGCAGTAATAATACGGCGCTTGGTACTTATGCCGGTAATAGTATAACAACCGGTAGTAATAATATCGTGATAGGTTATAATGCTCAGGTCCCAAGCGCATCCGGTGATAATCAGGTAACGATTGGTAACTCCTCAATCTCTTATGCCGGTATTCAGGTCGCATGGACGATTACTTCTGATAAACGATGGAAGGAGAATATCCGGACATCATCACTGGGGCTTGATTTCATTACTCAACTCCGTCCGGTATCATACTCAAGAAATAATGATGAATCGAAGCGTGTTGAATTCGGCTTAATTGCTCAGGATGTGGAGAAAGTATTACAGAAATTCAATATTGATAATACAGGTATGCTGACAATCGATGAAAGCGGTTATTATCATCTTCGCTACAATGACCTTTTAGCGCCAATGATTAAGGCTATCCAGGAGTTGAAGAGTGAAAATGAGGTATTTAAGGAAAAGAACAATAAATTAATTTCCGAGTTAAAATCGGAAAATGAGGCGTTAAAAATTAAACTCGAAAGTTTTGAAAAGATTCAGGAACAGCTTATAAAGGCTATCGAAAATATAAATAAAGAAAAAAGAGATGATGTAAACACAACAATGAGTCTGATGAAATGAAGAAACGAATATTTATTATCGCTTTTTTCTTTTTACAACATTTTTCACTAAGCCAGAGTACTATGCTTTTTGAATCGGGTACTGCAATTGAGGTTACCGGCGGCGCTGATATTTGTGCAGATGTGGTAACTATTAATGGCAGTTATTCCGGTGATGGGACACAGTGTAACTCTCCGCTACCTGTAGAACTTCTTTCGTTTACGGTAAAGCAGGGAGAGGGCACAGTAACACTTTTCTGGCAAACAGCCACAGAGATGAATAATTACGGATTTGAAATAGAAAAGAGAACCAAAGGAAATTGGGAGAAGATCGGATTTGTTGGAGGTAATGGCAACAGCAACTCACTCAAAGAATATTCATTTACTGACAGGAACATTGTTCCGGGGAAAACAGGCTACCGCTTAAAGCAAATAGATAACGATGGGACGCATGACTATTCGGAGGAGATAGAAGTAGAGGTTCAACAGCCGGTAACATTTATGATTGGACAGAACTATCCGAATCCGTTTAATCCTGAGACGGAGATAGAATACAGCATA
>CAYTLQ010000156.1:0-5348 GCA_964438715.1 uncultured Ignavibacteriaceae bacterium | reverse complement strand
TAAGGGAAATACTTTGTTCTTAATGACCCAAAAAATCATCCCTCAAGCAAAAATCTTTTATCAATGTCTAACTCAAATGAAAATTCATAGTTTCGATAAGAAATTTCTTTTAATTTTCGCCTCTATATCGGATTTTAGGATGCAAACATGCGCTGAAAAGTAGCCCTGAAGTTATTTTAGATTTTCATTATTTTTCGGAAAAAAATTGTAAAAGTGAAAGACCAAAAGCAAATACCGCATCTTATTGATCTTCTCGACGACCCATCGGAAGAAATCCGAAGCAGTATTCTCAAAGCCCTTGAAGCTTATGGGGTCACTCTTGAAGAAGATTTACAATCTATGTCGATACAACTCGATGATGAGCGCAAAAGTGTGCTTAGGGAGTTATTCGAAAAAAACGACAGAGCTTGGCTTCGGGGTAAATGGCCGGGACTTATAGAAATTACCGATCCCATTCAGAAACTTGAAGAAGCAATGAGTCTTATTGCCTCGTTTCAATATGGTAGGAATTATCCTGTTAAAGCCGGTAAACTGCTGGATAAACTTACCCATGAGTATTTTCAGGATTTCCGCTTTGGCGATCCGTACGACCTCTCAAACTTTTTGTTTCAACATAAGAGGTTAAAGGGCGCTGTTAACGATTATTATAACCCCATGAACAGCAATATCGTTTATGCAATAGAAGCCGGGCAGGCAATACCAATTACCCTTGTAATTATTTATATGCTTGTCGGAAACCGCCTCGGATTAGAGATAGAAGGCTGTAATTTCCCCGGTCATTTTCTCGCACGGTTCCATAATCAGCAAAATGAAATTGTTCTGGTTGACTGTTACAACGGTGGTAGATTTATCTTCGAAGAAGATCTTGAAGAACTTGAAAAGCAAAACATGTACGATATCATTAAATTAGCCTACGAAACTACCCCGATCGAAGTAATCATCAGAAGAGTGCTTAACAACCTCTCAAATGCGTATAAAAGAAACGGTGATCCTGTTACTTCTGAGTTTTTCGATGCGCTTGCAGGCATACAAATTACATAAATGTGATTGTTAGCATTACTTATCTTCTGCAATACGCGAAATAACCCGTTCGGCATGGTATCGTGAATTTTCTATAAACCACTTCCCTGTATTGGCACCGGAACAGACAACTCCTGCCAGGTAAATGTTTTTCTTATTAGTTTCAAATGTTTCCGGATTATGTACCGGTGTGTTATCTTCGTCATCCTGTAGTTCAATTCCAAGTCGCCTGAGAAAAGAAAAATCAGGATGATACCCGGTCATTGCCAGTACAAAATCGTTTTCAATAGTAATTTTTTCATCACGAAGTTTTACCGTTACAGAAGTTGGATGAATAGAGACTATCACAGCATTAAAATATGCCTTGATGGATCCTTCCTGAATCCTATTTTCAATATCGGGACGCACCCAATATTTCACTCCCTTATCTAAGGCATCTTTTTTTACCACCATTGTTACATTTGCTCCCCTCCGATAGGTCTCTAATGCAGCATCTACAGCACTGTTTCCTCCTCCAACTACAATTACATTTTGTCCGAAATAGGGGTGAGGCTCATCATAATAATGCTTTACTTTTGGCAGTTCTTCTCCGGGTACACCTAAAAGATTGGGATTATCATAAAAGCCAATTGCCACGATTACAGCTCCTGCAAGATAATGCCCTTTCTCAGTAATAACCGTATAGCCTGCGTCTTCATCATTAACTTCAACGACTTTTTCGTAAAGGTTGATGGAGAGCTGATAACTATCCGCAACCCGCCGATAGTATTCAAGTGCTTCTGTTCGTGTTGGTTTACTGCCTGTTGAAATAAAAGGAATACCGCCAAGTTCAAGGCGTTCTGATGTCGAAAAAAAGGTCATGTTTGCGGGATAGTGATATATTGAATTAACCAGACAGCCTTTTTCTATTATACGATAGCGGAGCCCTGCTTTTTTTGCCTCGATACCACATGCCAGGCCGATAGGTCCTGCCCCTATAATTATTACATCGTATTTCACAAATTTGTCATTCATGTTTATGATTATGCTTCAAAACAATCTATTTTTAAAGGTCTTTATCTAAGCAAAAAGTATGTAATATGCAATTTCTCTTTTTCTTCCTTTTAACTATTAGTGTTTTTTCTCAGCAGAATTTATTGTGGTTCGATGCCACCGCGAATTTCGGGCGTTTGAGTAGCGAAGATTCAATTAGTTTTTATCTTAGTAAGGCTAAAGAATGCGGCTTTACCGATGTTGTGGTTGATGTTAAGCCAATAACAGGTGAGACGCTTTTTCCTTCCCAATATGCACCGCAAATGCTGGAATGGCAGGGAGTGAAGAGAGAAAAATCCTTCAACTTCCTTCAGGTATTTATCGATAATGCGCACAAGTTAAATTTGAAAGTGCATGCCTCTCTTAACATCTTTGTTGCGGGCCATAATTTTTTTGATCGTGGACTGATTTACAACGATAAGTTCCATTGGCAGAGCTTCAATTACACCGACTCGGGAATAGTTCCTATCACAAAACTCAAACACAAATACTCCGCAATGACAAATCCTGCATTACGCGAAGTTCAGGAACATGAGTTAAACATTCTTAAAGAGCTCGTAAAAAACTATCCTGCCCTTGATGGTATTATACTCGACCGTGTTCGTTATGACGGTATTGAAGCTGATTTCAGTAACGAATCACGAAAAGCCTTTGAACAATACATAGGTGAACAAGTGCCGGATTTCCCCGAATCAATTTTTCAATGGACAAAAAATGCAAAAGGAGAAAAACAACGAAAAGAAGGTCCTTACTTCCGTAAATGGCTCGAATGGCGGGCTTCGGTCATTTACCACTTTATCGCAGAGGCACGGGCTGAAATTAAAGCGATTAACCCGAACATACTATTCGGTGACTATACAGGTGCATGGTATCCTCTTTATTTTGAAGTGGGTGCAAACTGGGCTTCCTCCGGTTATGACCCCTCTGTTGAGTATGATTGGGCAACTCCGGAGTACAAAAATTACGGGTATGCTGAACTGTTGGACCTTTATACATCCGGATGCTACTTTTTTGAAGTTACAAAATCGGAAGTCGAAAAATTAAATGAGGAGAAAATCGCCCGAAACGAGGCCGGAATGGGCAAGGGTAGGGAATACTGGTACTCAGTTGAAGGCTCAGCAGAAATTGCTCAGAGGGTTGTCAATGGGGCTGTTCCAGTCATTGGTGGACTTTATGTCGAGCAATATAGGGATAATCCGGAACAATTTTCCCGTGCTGTAAAAATGTGTCTTGAAAAAACAGCGGGTCTAATGATATTTGATATTGTACATATTATAGATTACAAATGGTGGGATGTGTTAAAACAAGCAATGCGGAAATAAAATGTGTTTTAATATTCTTTCTCGGGTATATTTTTTTCGACAATAAATTTCATGCAATTTCAGCTTGCCACAGTAAACTAACAGAGATAAATTTCAGGTAAATTTAAGAATTGAGAGTAATGAAATTTTAGGGTATTTTAGTAAAAGCATTTTGACTGTTTTCTCAATTTTAACCAGGTAAGTAAATGGAAAAAAGAATATATAATTTTAGCGCCGGCCCGGCAGTACTCCCCGAAGAAGTTCTCCTTGAAGCACAACAAAATTTATTTTCATACCCCGGAGCGGGGATGTCGATTCTTGAAATGAGCCATCGCTCAAAAACTTACGACGAAATTCATTTAAAAACAAAAACAGACTTTAAGACTCTCCTCGGTATATCAGACGATTACGAAGTTCTATTTCTGCAAGGTGGTGCAAGTCTGCAGTTTTCTATGGTAGCGCTTAATCTTATGCCGCCAAAAAACAAAGCTGATTATATTGTCACCGGCACCTGGTCGAAAAAGGCAGTGAAAGAAGCAAAGCGGGTCGGCACTGTCAATATCGCCGCTTCTACTGAATCGGAGAATTTTATTAGGATACCAAAGCAAAGCGAATTACAGCTTGACCCTGATGCCGCCTATGTGCATTTTACCTCGAACAATACTATTTACGGTACTGAGTGGAGTACTGAACCTGAAGTTGGAAATGTGCCTCTTGTTTGCGATGCTTCATCCGATATTTTGCATAAGAAAATAGATGTCTCGAAATATGCGCTTATTTATGCCGGCGCACAGAAGAATATGGGTCCTGCAGGTGTTACAGTGGTTATTATCCGAAAAGATTTGCAGGAAAGATCTCAGGATTCACTTCATACAATGCTCAGTTATAAAACACATATCGAAAATGATTCTCTTTATAATACAATTAACACCTTCGGTGTTTATATAATCGGGCTGGTATGTAAGTGGCTATTGAAAAACGGCGGACTTGACTGGATGTATGCCCTCAATAAAGAAAAAGCAAAACTTCTTTATGATTGCATTGATAACAGCGGCGGATTTTATAGAGGACATGCTCAACCCGACAGCCGCTCTCTTATGAATGTTACTTTCCGACTTCCTTCTGAAGAGCTTGAGAAAAAACTTATCAGCGAAGCAACAAAAGCCGGATTCGATGGGCTTAAGGGTCATCGCTCTGTAGGCGGTCTTCGTGCTTCAATTTATAATGCCTTCCCGAAAAAAGGTGTTGAAGATCTTGTTGCATTCATGAATGACTTTAAATCAAAAAACGGATAAAATAATTTCAGAGTGGAGCACCGCTCCACTCTTTTTTAATAACTATACTACACTATTATGAAAAGATATTTAACTGTTGTTGTTCTTTTATTACTTATTATTGGCTGTGGGAAAAAAGAGGAAGATAAATTAACTTTATTCAGCCCAGAGGCATTTGCATTCGATCTTGGTGATGGCTGGGAAGTGAATGCTTCCATACGGGTGAAAGGATTCCAACAGAATGAAGAAAATAATACTTACTTCGTTAAACTGAAATACTCTATTGATGTTGTTACACCTGAGGGGAGAAAACTGAAAGAGATTTCAACCGGAGTGGTTGACGATAAAAAGAATAATGAACGAATCAATGATGTTGCAATTGAAACTCAGTTTGAGCTCGATTCAACATATTCAGCAGGGAAGTATAAAATTCTCTTTTCTGTTACCGATCAGTTTAAAAATCAGTCTGTTTCAGCAGAAAAGGAATTTGAACTCGGCGGCGAGTGATGAGGTCTCGCAGGTGTACGACAAAATGGGCGAAAATTAACTCTTCTAATCGCAAATCGAAGATCCTCCGGATTGTAAATCCTCTGGATCGAAGATCCTCTGGATTGTAAATCCTCCGGATTTTTAAATCCTCTGGATCGAAGATCTTCTGGATTGTTAAATCCTCCGGATCGAACATTCTCCGGATTGAAAATCCTCTGGATAATATTATAAC
>CAYTLQ010000155.1:0-5152 GCA_964438715.1 uncultured Ignavibacteriaceae bacterium | reverse complement strand
TCGTCAAGCAGATTAATTATCAATCTGGCTATTTTCGTTTTGGCGTGACCTCGTAATCAGAGCAGTAAAATATTGTGCCGGGCGAGTAATGCGCTTTCGAGGTCAGGAATGACTGTATCATCATAACCATAACTGCCTTCGAAGAGAGTATTTCCTGTTTTCAGTCCGGTTATCAGATTGTCCCGTAATTCATCTTTAATCTTTTTTGTTTGGTATCCTGCCTTCTTCAGTTCACCAAATGTTGTAATTCCAGTAAGTTCTTTCAATTTTTCTCCGATAGTTTTTAGCGGACATTTTTCCGCCTGTTTCTTATATAGTCCTCAAATACAAAATTTCCTAGTCCATTCAATGAGCTGTAAAATGCTCTGCCTTTATTTACCTCGGTAAACTGCCGCACAAATCGTTGGAGGTAAGGGTCTTCGGCAATCATAAAGGTTGTAACAGTAATATTTCTTTTTCTGCATAAAGCCGCCCTGTCAAGAGTTTTATTAACGATTTTTGCATCCAGCCCAAAACTGTTCTTGTAAAATTTAATACCTTCTTTGAGACAGGTTGGCTTTCCATCCGTAATCATGAAAATTTGTTTATTATGTGTTTTCCTTCTCCTGAGAATTTCCATTGCAAGATCGAGACCGGCAACAGTATTCGTATGGTACGGACCGACCTGTAGATAAGGTAAATCTTTAATCGCAATCGGCCAGGCTTCATTTCCAAAAACAATTATATCAAGCGTATCTTTTGGGTATTTGGTTGTTATGAGTTCAGCTAATGCCATAGCAGTCTTTTTAGCCGGTGTTATTCTGTCTTCACCATATAGTATCATCGAATGCGAAATATCAATCATCAGTACTGTCGATGTGAGGGATTTAAGATCTTTTTCCTGAATTTCTAAATCATTTTCAGTGAGGTTAAATTCATCTATTCCATGATTTATCTGTGCGTTGTGGATTGAGTTTGTCATATCAATCTGGTCTAAAGTATCACCAAACTGAAATTCTCTTCTGTCAGAAGTTAATTCATCACCCTGTCCGGTGTATGGAGTAATGTGATTGCCCCTCCCCGATCTTTTTAACTTCCCGAATATTTCCTCAAGGGATTGCTGTCTAATTGTGCGTTCACTCTTTGGTGTTATGTTGAATGTGCCATCGATAGGATTTTCCTCAAGATAATTTCGTTCCTTCAAATCTCGAATAAAATCACCTATACCATAGTTTTTTCCATCAGTTAAGCGGTAGCGTCTGTCCAGTTCACTTAAAATTCTCAACGCCTCAGAGACATTTCCGGAGGTAATTGTAAGGAGTTGTAAAAAAATCTTCAAAAGCTCATCAAAACTGGTGTTTTTGAGCGAAGGTTTGAATTTTGTAAATCGAATTCCAATCATACCTTAAAAACTTTCCTGGGCGGTAAAAAGTTCAAATATAGCGTAATATTACAAACAATTTATTCAGTGGCAGATTAAGAGGCAAGAGAACTAAGGTGCATAATTTGTGCTATTGTTCTTCAAAATCACAAAACCTTGTCGTGTAAAAATTATCGTACGATAATACTATCCAAATACCGAATTCCTTTAATGGGTTTCAAAGTTAGCCGGGAGTGGTAAAAAAATGAAGACAAATTATTTTTTAGAGAGTTCCTTAACCATTTTTTCAGCATAGCTGTTTGAAGGATCGATCCGTAACGCAATTCTGAAATTTTTCAGCGCCAGCCCTTTGTTATTATCTTTAAGATAAACATCCCCTAATCCTACATACGCTTCAGCAGAATTAGGATAGTTGTTTGCCATCAGTGTAAATACCTGTCTTGAAAGTTCAATATAATTCTCAGCTAATAAATCGTAGCCTGCTGATTTTAATTGAGGTACACCGGTCTCATAGTATAACGCTGAGTCAGAAAGAAGAGAATTGTACTTATTTAATGCATCCTGCCAGCCCTTTTGTATTCCTATTCTGACAAGAATAGAGCTTGCATCTCTCTTTAAGGTTTTCGGCTCATCACCAAAATACCGCGCAAGCAACCTGTTTGCAAAGTTATCCTGCTCTCTGTCTTTATTGTTTATCAGATGAACGGCAACAATCCCCGAATCCCTGTTTATTGAAATCTGCGATATAAAACCTGTACCTGAACCGCTATGTCCAAAGAATACTCTACCTGCTTTATCACGCCAGATACCTGTACCCAAACCATAGTCCCTTGTTTCACCATTGTTAAGTTGTAGGGGCTTCATTAATGTATCTATAAATGAAGGAGATAATAATTTGCCGTTGAGAAGAGATTCACCAAATTTCAACAAATCATTAAGGGTTGAAATTATTCCTCCTCCGGCATATTTTATTGATAGATCAGCCAGCGGTGCGTTTTCGATTTCCCTCTTTGCATTCCTTACATAGCCGTCTGCACGACTGGTAATCAGTTCGGGTTGCCACTCTAAGGTGGTTTTATTCATGCCGGCAGGCTTAAAAATATTTTCTCTCAGGTAGGAGCCAAAACTCTGACCTGTAACTGACTCAATTACTGCCGCAAGAAATGTATAGGATAATGTAGAATAAAGATATTTTGAACCGGGCTCATATAACAGAGAATCGCCGGAGAGGTATTTAACAATTTCTGCGGTAGAATTAAACCGCTGTTTACTATCAAATTCAGAGGCATCACGGTATGTGCGAAGTCCACTTGTATGTTGCAGAATTCTTCTAGCGGTGATTTTCCATTTTTTCTGAGGAAGTGATGGCACATAAACCCTTATGTCCTCATCCAGATTGATTCGTTTCTTTTCCACCAATTGTAAAATAGCAACGGCAGTAATAAATTTTGATATTGAGGCTATACGGTAAACTGCCGTATCGCTTGCCGGAATCAAATGTTCGAGATTACTATAACCTGATGCACCTTTCCAGATAACTGTGCCCCCTTTTGAGATTCCCGCAACAATAGAAACAGGTTCTTTGGCAAAATAATAATTTCTTAATAGCATATCGTAAGAGTCAACGCTGTCCTGAGCAATTATTGAAATTTTAGTAACGAGGAATAAAATAGAGAGGACTGCTATTTTCATATAAATAAACTCATCAGTTAAATCTCTTTAAACAAAAAAAGCCACTGTTTCGGGAGAAATAGTGGCTATGAATAAAAATGAGATAAATTATTTTCTCTTATCGAGAATATTATCAATAATGTTGTATGCCTTGGCTTCTTCCGAAGTCATAAAATAATCACGATCGCAATCTTTATGTATTTGCTCATAAGATTTTCCTGTATGCTCAGCAAGAATTTTGTAAAGAGTATCGCGGGTTTTCACCATTTCTCTGGTTTGAATTTCGATATCCGCTGTTTGCCCCTGCATACCACCAATCCATGGCTGATGAATCATGATTTTCGAGTGAGGTAGCGCGGTTCTTTTTCCAGCCGCCCCTCCTGCAAGAAGAACAGCGCCCATAGAAGCGGCAAGACCAACGCAAATAGTTGCAACATCGGGTTTTATGTAGCGCATGGTATCATAAATTGCCAAACCTGCCGATACACTGCCACCCGGGGAGTTAATGTAAAGGTGAATATCTTTCTGTGCGTCTTCAGCTTCAAGAAATATTAACTGGGCAATGATTAAACTTGCAACATGATCATCAACAGCAGTGCCGAGAAAAATAATTCTTTCCCGAAGAAGACGCGAGTAAATATCCATCCCGCGTTCACCTCTTCCGGTCTGCTCTATTACATACGGTACGAGCTGATTATAAATTTCAATATCTTTTATCATATAGTCTTAGTCCTTTCTCTCTTCTTTCTTAACATAAACAATGGTGTTATTTTTCTTTAAGAATTCATAAACTTCTTTTCTCAACAAATCTTTTTGTACCTCTGGGTTTGCGTAAAGTTGAGAAATAGTGGCAACATCACTTTTGAATTTTTCTGCGTGCTCGGCAGCCAATTCTGTAATTCTCTCAGGAGTAAGTGTTATGTTTTCTACTTCTTTAATTTTTTCACTTAACTGATACCACTTAACTGTAGTTTCCGCTGTGCTCTGAAGTCCTTTTTCGAGTTGTTCTCTTGTATATTTCCTTTTATTGGATTTTTTCTGATTCTTAAGTTGTTCTTCAACCATCAGATTCAAATATCGTTTAACAAACGAAGGTGCAGGGGTATAAGGATTTGCTTCAATAATTTTATCTTCAATTGCCCTATCAGTAAATTCCTGAGTTTTATAATCATAATAATCCTGAATCTGTTTGCGAATACCATCCCGTAACTCAGTTTCAGTTTTTGCTGTCCCGTTTGAGATTTTCATGCACAATTCTTCATTAAGCTCAGGCTGGCTGACTTTTTCTATTTCTTTAATAACACCTTTATAAAAATATTTATGTGTGTGCTCTTCTTCGGTGCCATCTTCTTTTTTATAAGAATGTTTGTCTTCAAACCTGAACTCGAATTCATCACCTTTATTTTTCTGTAACAGGGCACTCCTAAGTTCCGGGTTTACTGTTTCGTCAGTAAGATCAATTGTGAAGGGTGAGGGCTTCTGCCCTTCTTCAACTGTACCATCTTCTTTTGCCGGAGTAAGTTCAACTTTTACATAGCAGTTATTATCTTCAACTACTTCAGCAGGTGTTACAATCATGTGCGGTTTAAGCGTGGCACGAAATTCTGCTTCTACTTCGTCTTCTGTAACACTTAACTCCGGAACCTCAATGGTAAGTCCTTTGTACTGCTTAAGTTCTATTTCGCTGGGGTGTTCATACTTAACTTTGAATGTAAGTTTTTCTCCCGGCTTAAAATCGAGGTCAACAATGGAAGGTGTACCAAGTATTTGTAATTCTTTTTCTTCTGCGTAATCGAAAAATTTATTTTTTGCAACTGCCTCCGATGCTATATGTTCGAGGGAATCCCCGTAAAATTTTTTGATTACTGACTGAGGTACTTTGCCGGCACGGAAGCCATCAATTTTTATTTTTTTTGTTTCTTTTTGAACTTCCTTAGCGAGATCCGAAGCTATTTCCTCAGCAGAGAAGATAAACTCTATTTCAGTAGTTGATTCGTTGATTTTATTAACTTTGGTTTCCAATACTAACCTCTTTATAAAAAAATGGTGCGGGTGAAGGGACTCGAACCCCCACGGATTGCTCCACCAGATCCTAAGTCTGGCGCGTCTGCCAGTTCCGCC
>CAYTLQ010000154.1:0-9167 GCA_964438715.1 uncultured Ignavibacteriaceae bacterium | reverse complement strand
TTTTAATAAACTGTGTAGTGAACCCGTAAACGGCTGAGGTCGGCATACCGGATTGAGTGCGACGTGGCCTGCTGATAAACGCAAAGTATGCCTTATATGCTAAAGCGAGTGCATCGATAATAACAAATTTCTTCATTAATGAGAATCTTTCTTCCATTTGATGTAAATGTAAATCGGAACTCCGCTAAGAATCAGCATCAGTCCCATCATTGCATTTGGGGTATCAGTTATGACACTGTTCATGAGAAATAAAAAAGAAAAAATAACAAATAGAATTGGTAAGTAAGGATAGCCAACTACTTTATAAGGTCTTGGTCGATCAGGCATTTTCTTTCGTAACACTATTACACCAAAAGCTCCAAGCATATAAAAGAGCCATGCCGCAAAAATAACATAATCAGAGATGGTATCGAAAGAACCCGATAAAACGAGAACGGCTGACCAAACCCCCTGAACCACCAATGAGATATGCGGCGTTGCAAATTTTGGGTGTACCTTACCGAGGGAGTGAAAAAACAGGCGGGTTCGTGCCATTGCAAATTGAACTCTCGCAGTTGAAAGAATACTGCCATTAAGTGCGCCAAATGTAGATACAATAACAGCAATTGAAATAACAGCCGCACCGGTTTTTCCGAAAAGTAATTCGGCGGCGGTTGCCGCGACAAGGGGTGAATTTTTCATCTGATCGATAGGTAATACATAAAGATATGCTACATTAATAAATACATACACACCTATTACTATAAGAGTGCCATACAAGAGCGATTTTGGCACATTGTGTTGCGGGTTAATCACTTCACCTGAAACATAGGTAACATTATTCCAGCCGTCGTAAGCCCAGAAAGCTCCGGCAAGTGCAAGTCCGACTAAAGAAATAATGTTCGCGGAGACTTCGGGTTGCAAAGAAAACCCATAAAAAAGATTTGCAGTATTTCCATTACCAAGAAAAAGAAGGAGAATACTGAGAATTATTATAGAGCCAATTTTTATAAATGTCACGATAGTTTGCACTATTCCACCAAAAAAGACACCCACATAATTAATACCGGTGAGAAAAATAATTGCGAGAATTGCCATTGATTTCGTACCAAAATCAGCAAAAGGGCGAATATCTCCAACGGCAGGCATATAAACAGTGAAACTCTGAAATGCTGCAGGTGCATCAGGAAGTCGAAAGAAATACCCAACATATTCTGCAAAAACATACGCTATAGCGGCCTGACTACCTGTCTGAATAACTGCGAGAATTGACCACCCATAAATGTATGCCGTAAAATCACCATACATTTCCCTAAAGTAAACATATTGGCCTCCTGTATCACCAATCATTCCGGCAATCTCTGCATTTACTAATGCACCGATAAATGTAACAATACCGGCGAGAATCCAAACGATAATTAAAAGTTCAGGGTTTAATAATTGTCCTGCCATTGTTGCCGGTTTACGGAAAATTCCTGAACCTATCATCGAACCAGCAACAATCATTACCCCTGCAATGAGGCTGAGATTTCGTTTTAATTCTCCGGACTGCTTATGCTCCATATTTTCCTTTCAGATTATTCGTTCAAAATAAAGATTAATAATTTAGTTTTCAAATTCTTTAACTACGGCAGAAAATTGGTTAATAAAATTCCCGCAAAATAATTACAAAATTGAGAAATATGGTTAGTGATTCTGTATATGCTGTTTTCAGAAAAACTTGTGGAATTGCCGGTTTTCCGTAAATTTTGTGTGCTGAAATTTAGAATAATATAGGAGTACAATTTATTGCCCGCGTTATGATGTAAAATGTTAATGAGCATTTTACCTCACTCTTTTATTGAAAAGTTGGCGGCAGTGAAACATTATTATGGATCAAAATTCCTCAGGACGATCGGACATCCTTAAAGCAATTGGACTAGTTTTTGGCGATATCGGAACAAGCCCAATTTACACACTAACCGTAATTTTCACACTTACACAACCTACTACGGAACACATTTTTGGGGTTATTTCATTGGTATTCTGGACGCTTATTTTTCTGGTAACTATTGAATACTGGTGGCTTGCTATGAGTTTAAGTATAAAAGGTGAAGGTGGAGTACTTGTACTAAAAGAAATAGTCATCACATTTCTAAAAAAAGGGCGAAAAGCAAATATTGCTGCGTTTCTGGGTTATATCGGAATTTCACTTCTTATGGGGGATGGTGTAATTACTCCTGCAATATCTATTCTCTCTGCTGTTGAGGGAATTCCACTGATTCCGGGATTTAGTTCACTTGGAGAAAATGGAATATTAGTTATCACAATAGTTATTACATTTCTTTTGTTCTTATTTCAATACAAAGGGACCGATAAAGTTGCTACTTCATTCGGACCGATTATGGTTCTGTGGTTTGGAACTCTTTTTCTTTCCGGTGTTGTATCGGTAGTAAGTCATCCTTCACTGCTTGGTGCAGTAAGCCCTATGTATGCGATAGATTTTTTACTGCATAATGGTTGGTCCGGATATTTTGTGCTTTCAGAAGTAATTCTGTGTGCAACTGGCGGAGAGGCGTTGTATGCTGATATGGGTCATTTGGGAGCAAAACCGATTAAGTCTGCATGGATTTTTGTCTTTTTCGCACTAATAATGAATTATTTCGGGCAGGGAGCATTTTTGTTAACGCACCCTCATACTAATCTGATATTGTTTGAAATGGTTCGTTCACAAGTACCGTATTTATACATACCATTTCTCATCTTAACAATAACAGCAACTATTATCGCCAGTCAGGCAATGATCAGCGCTGTCTTTTCACTTGTATATCAGGGAATAACGACAAGAATGTTTCCTTTGTTAAAAATCAAATATACATCAAGTCACCTGAAATCGCAGATTTATATAGGTGCAGTGAATTGGGCTCTGATGTTTTCAGTAATATTAATGATTTTGATATTCAGAAAATCATCAAATCTTGCTGCGGCGTATGGATTCGCGGTAACCACTACCATGACACTTAGTGCAATTTTCATGATCTGGATATTCCACCACTCAAAAGATTGGGTAAAATTTTCTGCTGCTATTCTTGTATTGATTATAGATTTGTTATTCCTCGGCGCATTGCTTGAAAAAATTCCACACGGTGGCTACTGGTCAATAATAATCGCCTCTGTTCCTCTTGGGACAACAATATTGTGGATTGAGGGACAAAAAAAAATCCATCGTGCTTTTCGTTCGCTTCCCTTTGATGTTTTTTTGTTGAGTTATGAGCAGATTTATTCCCGAGGAAAAACAATAGACGGTACAGCTTTATTTTTTACACGGAATTTAAATGAAATTCCTCCATATATTGTACATACAATGATAAGCTCTCATATTATGTACGAAAAAAATATACTTATTTCTGTACAGAGAACAGACAGCCCGTATAATATTTCTACAGAATTTTTACCGGAACTTGGTCCGGGGTTGCAAGGCATAATAATAAGAGCCGGCTATCAGGAGATATTAGACATAGTGTCTATACTTAAAAGATTGGAAATTACGGAAAAGGTCATATTTTACGGAATGGAAGAAATTTCTACGGACAATTTCCTCCTGAAAATTTATGCGATACTAAAGAAACTTAGCCCAAGTTTTATCCAGTTTTATAAATTACCTCACAGAAAAATTCATGGTGTCGTAACCAGGCTAGAGATATGATGAGTAGAAACACATTACTTATTTACTTACTTATAATTTTATTCGTTGGGGAGGTATCAGCTCAGAGAGTGGATACTCTAATAATTGGTTCATGGAATCTGGAAAATCTGTTCGACTATCATAACGATCCGGATAAAAATGATGAGGAGTTTACACCGGATGGTAATAAAAAATGGACTAAGGAACGCTATAAAGATAAACAGATTAATCTGAGTAAGGTGATTCGTTCCATAAAAAACGGCAAAGGTCCCGATATTTTGGGTGTATGTGAAGTTGAGAATAAGGCAGTGCTGGAGTTTCTTATTAAAAATTATTTGTATGATCTGAGATATTCTGTTGTTCATACGGAATCACCTGATGAGAGAGGTATTGATGTAGCAATTTTATACCGTAAAGATATTTTCACTGTTTTAGAAACTTATATTGACACGGTAAGAGGAGAAAATATTCCTCCTACCAGAGTTATTTTAGGCGCTGCATTCAGGACTAAGGCAAAAGATACACTTTATGTTTTCTCGAATCATTGGCCATCCCGGCGTGGAGGTGAACAAAGTGAAAAAAACAGAATACGCTCTGCGGAAACCTTAAGAAAGCGAACAGAAAAAATTTTTAGTAAAAATCCCCGCTCATCAATAATCGTAGTTGGCGATTTTAATGACGAACCAGATAATACTTCAATTGCATTGACGCTTGGAGCATCTCATTTCGAATGTAATGGAATAGTTGCTAAATGGAATAATCTGGCATCGGGTCTTGATAAGAAGAATTTTGGCACATATAAATACCGCGATCAGTGGAATATGCTTGACCAGATAATTGTATCGGAAAACCTCATCCGTGGCGGTAATTTTAAGTATATCTGTGAATCATTTGAAATTGTCAAACCATCGTTTATGGTTACACCATCAGGGAAGTACGCCGGAACCCCAACACCAACATTTGGGGGTAACAACTATCTTGGTGGTTATAGTGACCATTTTCCGGTGATAGCTCGTTTTATTTACAGGAAATAATATGGCTAGAAAGTTACTGATTTTTGGCGCAGAGGGTGGTTTAGGAAAAGGAGTTGTCTCTACATTAGTAAAAAAGGATTTCGACTTTATTTATCTTTTTGATTTTAATAAACCCGAAAGAATAAATGAAAAATCCGAATTCATTTTGATTGATGATCTGACTACTGATAAAAATGTACATCGGGCCTTTGAAAATATCTCTGTTTCATATTCAGATACATTCTTTTTATTCAGTACTATCGGGGGATTTACTTCAGCCCGAATAAGTGCAAATAATGAGCAGTTGATAGAGAAAATGTTGGGTATGAATTTTACAGCCAATGCTCTGATATTAAAACATTTTTTTCTCCTCTGTGCAAAATGTAAGGGTGGTAGTGCGTGCTTTACTGCCGCATATTCCGGTTTACACCCGGAGATTGAAAAAAGCACTTACGGAGCATCAAAAGCGGCACTCATTCACCTGGTAAAAACTGCGGCGCTTGAGGGTAAAGAAATAGGTGTTAGTGTTAATGCTATTGCTCCCTATATTATCAACACTCAGGCTAATCAGTCGTGGTTTTCAGAAGCCGGCATTGATCCATTTTCAGTGATACAGCCGGATGAAACAGGAGACTTTATTTACTCCTTATTTCAATCCAGCCATTTTATTTCCGGAAATATTATCGGGATGCCGTTCAGATTACAAAAATTTTTTATGTAATAACTTTTTGAAGTCATTTTACATTCGGTAAAGCAGCCTGTTGAGAGTGTTTTTTTAATGCACAGTTAAGATAGATAAATATCTTTTTCTGCTCTTCATCAGTTAATTTCGATCGCACTTTCATTTCTGCCAGAATCTCATTCCATCGATTGGCATCATATTGATTTGGTAAATAAAGATTATGGCAACCTCCGCATTTACTAATATAGAGTTCTCTGCCATTAAGAAGCTCCTGCACGGAAGTGTTCATTAATTTGGCATCATTTTCATCCGGAAGAAATAATACAGTGCTACATCCTGAAATAATCAATAGAAACAAAAGAAACAGTTTAGAATACATAAGAGAATATCAGTCGGGTTTGTAATTTTTCATTTTTATTAAGTTCTCGTTTGCCTGTCTTAAAATTTAGCAGTTGTGGTAGTATTGTTAAGTTTGCCCAAAATCCCTCCATACTGAACGAAAGACAAGGTCCTGCTGAGAATACAGAGTAATGATGTGAACCGCTTTCAAATTTATTTTTATTCCATAATTCAAGACCGGCATAAAAATTAGGGGTAAGATGGACAGACAATCCGTAAATAAATAAAAGTTTCCTTTCAATTGTATTTCCAATATTTATTTGAGTCCCACTTGTGGTAAATTTCTTTTTTACTTCATACTCACCAACGATATTTAATGCATGGAGTGTATTACCTAACTGTCTGTCTAGTATTACTTTTGCTTCAAGTTCTGTTTTATCCACGCCAAGTGTATATTCGAAATAGAGCGCTGAGCCGATAACACTCAGGACCGGATCGGATAGCTTATATTTCCATTCATTTGAAACTGAATAAATATATTCGTTTAGTACCGATTCACTTGCGATGTTACTGATTACACTTTTAGAATAGCCATAATTGAGATAAAATGCTGTTTGTAAGTTTGCACCAAGTCCGATTTCAAATTCTATCCGGTGGTCAAAAGCTGAATAATATTTATCTCTGCTTTCTCTTTGGGTAGTCCATATTTCCAACTCTTTTTGTCCTTTACTTAACACAGTACTTTGATAAGTAAATGTAAAGAGTCTGTCTTGAGCATAAGCAACGCTTAAGGAGATTATAAGAATAGTCGCGAATCTTTTCATTTTTCTTTCCTGAGATATTTTATGGCTTCAAAATTATTGTTTTGAATTTTGTTGTGGAATCCCCAATAATTGGTAAATAGTTATTGTTAAAAATGAATTAATCCCAATTAATAATGATGGCTCATAACAAAGACCTAATTTTTTTACAGTGATTTTACGAAGCCTGGGTGGTTTGTTGCAGTTGAAAAGTGGTTAAAATCACCCTAAAAATACTGTTGATTTTCTATGGTCACAATTAGTGAACATTTTTTAGTCGCTCTCTTGCCTGTAAATATTTTCAGGAAGTTGGGTCTGTTTTTTTTGTTTTATACTAATAAAAATTCATTT
The DNA here is from genome assembly GCA_964438715.1 of uncultured Ignavibacteriaceae bacterium. GTDB lineage: Bacteria > Bacteroidota > Ignavibacteria > Ignavibacteriales > Ignavibacteriaceae > CAYTLQ01. Next base: position 2,339 of record CAYTLQ010000154.1, on the reverse strand, counting down.
TCAATTGTTTTGTGGTTGTTATTTGCAAACACAAATTATTTTAAAGAAATTTTCTATATTTATAGTTATCCCAATAATTAAATAATATCTTATTATACTTTACTGACGATACTGAATCAATGAGAATAATCTGGTTTATAAACAGATATCTTTATGGAATAGTATTATTACTTGTTATTAATCTCAATCTCAGTTTCTTATTCGGACAAGAAAAATATCAGGTATTTTACCTAAACACCTACAACAAACTACCTACAAACTTTGTAAAATCTATAATACAGGATAGTTTGGGCTTTATATGGCTTGCAACAGATAATGGATTGGTAAGTTTTGATGGTGATAATAATAAAATTTATACAGACCCTTACAATTCAAAATATTTTAAGAATCTGTATAAGAAAAATAATACTCTTTTTATACTCTCTGATGATGGTATATCGCAATTAAACTATTCCAATGGAAAACCAAAACTGATACCATTCATTCAAGGTTCAGTAACGAGAGTGGAATCCAAGGTATTCTATCCAAAGGACCTCTATATTGATAGAAACAATCTTATCTGGATTAGTGAGCCTACCTCAATTATAAAATTAGATAAAGGCAATTTCCGAAGATATGAATTTACTTATGAAGATTTTACCCAAAGTTATGCGCGGTCTTTTAGTTTTTTAGAAGATAAAAATGGCAGATTAATTATTGCTTCTGAGCGCGGCAATATATTTTATTATAATGAAAAGTCTGACAGTATTATAAAAATACCTGTTAAAGATAAATATGATAGCAGTATTGACGCGTTTATAATAAATAATAAGAATCAAATAGTGGCAGGCGGTTCATCAGGATTATTTGAAATAACCATAAATGATGAATACTCAACTGCGTCTTTTAAAAAATTAAGTGACTTGGTAAATATTTCCTCTATTCGTCAGGATAAATCGGGAGAGTATTATATAGGATCGTGGACTAAGGGGCTTTATTATACAAGCGATTTGTCTCAGCCTTTGCAAAAAATTAATGAATTAAAGTATGATATAGTTATCAATATTTATTTAGCAGATGATCAGACAATTTGGATTAGCTCAGATGAAGGTGCGGCGTTTCTGAGAAAGATGAAATTTCACCACACAACTATTACGAATAATGCATTTTATATTCAAAGTATCGTAAAAACAAAAAATAATACTATAATCACCACTGATGGTAACTCTGTAGCAGAAGTTATAGTAAAAGATAATTCTCTTTATAAAAGAAATTTATTTGACAGAAGCAGCAGTCTAATACGAAGTATCTATGGTAATCCCGACGATCTTTGGATTGGATTTTCTGATGGGTTTGTAATCCATAAAACGGATGAAAGTTCTCACACTATTAATATTTCTTATGAAAATAGCGGCGAAAACGCACTTTTTCTCTCAGAGGATTATAAAAATACAATATGGGGAGTAATCGGATACTCACGCGGCATTTTTACACTTAATAAAAACTATAGTGTCCGATTTGATTCATCTTTGAAAAAATTAACTGGTAGAATTAATGTTATTAAAAAGTCAAAAAATAGTGTTATTTACATAGGCTGTAGGGGCAAAAATAGTTATCTGTTTAAATATGATGATGCTTTTGATAAGTTTATTAATCTGAGTAGATCTATTAAGAATCATCCGGATAAAGAAATAGATGTAATTGATATTGGGTTTGATGATTACGGGAATATATGGCTTGCAACAAATGTAGGACTACTAAAATATTCGAACAACGAAATAAAATATATTAGCGAAATTAATTTTCTCATTAATTCCTCGCTAAATTCTCTTGCCGTTGATTCTTCCAACAATGTTTGGCTAGGAAGTGATAATGGTTTTATTTATTATGAAACTAATGGTAATTACGCATTTTTCAACGAAAATGCCGGGATACCTAATGCAACAAGTTCAATACGGGGTGCCGTTGTTGATGGCTATAACAGGGTAGTGTTCGGTACGGCTAAAGGACTTATCTATCAAAGTAAAGCTATAGGCGAGTTAGAAAAAACAAACAGACCCGTCCTATTTCTGCAAAAAAAGGATACCATCCTATTGCAGGAAGGAATTACTCTCACACTAAAATTTGGTGAGGCTTTACATATACTCTTTAACTCATTTACTTATCCCTCAGAAAATACCCTATATCAGTATCGGATTGTGAATCTGGACAGTAACTGGTCAGCTCCAACCGAAAAAAAAGAATTGACTTTATTGGATCTTGATTATGGGAATTATGTTATCGAATTCAGAGCAATTGAACAGGGAAAAGCGTGGAGTAATATTTCGACATTACACTTTACAGTAGATAAACCATTTTAC
>CAYTLQ010000153.1:0-8875 GCA_964438715.1 uncultured Ignavibacteriaceae bacterium | reverse complement strand
GATAAAAGTTACCGCTAACGGAAACAAGGAAGTTGTAAGTATTGAAATAGATCCATCCGTAATAAATGCAGAAGAAAAAGATATTCTTGAAGACTTGATTGTTGCGGCTGTAAACAAGGCACTTACGTCGGCAAGCAAAATGGCCGAAGAAGAAATGGCGCGTCTTACAAAAGGTCTTATTCCTCCAGGATTAAATTTACCGGGTTTCTGATTGCTCATCACTGAACCATTACAACTGGCAATTGAGGCATTCCATAAATTTCCGGGAATCGGCAGAAAAACTGCTCAGCGTCTTGCCTTGCATCTCATTAAAAGTACACCGGAAGATTTTGATAAATTTGTTTCTGCTATTAAGGCACTAAAGGAACGCTTAAGATTTTGTTCAATTTGTTTCAATATTACAGAACATGAAATTTGTGAGATTTGTTCTTCAATAAAAAGAAACAAAAGTATAATTTGTGTCGTTGAAGAAGCTAGTGATATACTTGCCATCGAAAAAACGAACGAGTACACGGGTCTTTATCATGTATTAGGGGGTGTTCTGAACCCTTTGGCCGGGGTTACTGCGGAAAATTTAAAGATTTCCCAATTGTTAAAAAGACTTGAAACAGGCGATGTAAAAGAAGTTATACTCGCGCTCAATCCAAATACCGAAGGTGAAGCAACATCCTTATATTTACTTAAAAATCTTAAGAAATACAATGTTATTATTACCAGAATTGCGAGGGGAATACCTATAGGAGGAGAATTAGAGTTTGCTGATGATGCGACAATAGGCAGAGCTTTTACTGGTAGAGTCGTTGTGGAATGAGTGAATGGTTCGAGGAGTGGTTTAACTCCAATGAATATTTAGAAGTCTATAACCACAGAAACGAAAACGATGCCAAAAAATTAGGTACACTAATAATTGAGAAACTACCTTTTTCGGTAATCGGTCCAGTGCTTGATACAGCATGTGGAGCAGGAAGACATGTAATTTTTATTGCAAAGAAAGGTATTACAGTCACCGGAATTGACTTAAGTCCTCGATTAATTTCTGTTGCTAATGCAAATGCTAAAAAAGAAAAATTATCAGCCGAATTTTTGGTTGGTGACTTTCGTAAAATCATTTTGCATAAAAAATATCAGCTCATTCTTAATTTATTCACTTCAATTGGTTATAATCAGACAGATGAGGAAAATTTTCAGGTTTTTGACAGTGTGGCAAACTTACTTGAGAATAATGGAGCCTTTGTTCTGGATTATTTTAACATAAATTACCTATCTAAAAATCTAATTCCGTATTCACGAAGTTTTCATAATAGAATGATGGTTGAACAGGTTCGCAGAATTGAATTGGGAAGAGTTATTAAGGATATAATTATTCAGGCTGAAGGAAATCTAAAATGTTTTAAAGAGTCGGTTGCTCTTTATCATCCGGATATTTTACGCAAGGAACTTCAAAGGGTCGGACTAACAATAATCGGAGAATATGGTGATTACTCCGGTAATAATTTTGACATTTCAGATTCGGAGCGATTTATAATATTTGCTCAGAAAAAATGAATACACTTAGAATTTTCCTCTTGATCAATTTTGTAATCATTGTTGCCGGTTGTGATATCTTCAATGTTCGGGAAGCTGAAATCCCAATACAACCGAGGACAAATTACCAATTTCCGTCAACACCGGATATCTTAGTTGAAAATCTTAAAAACTCTTATTCAGATAAGAATATACAGGATTATATGAGTTGTTTAGCAGATTCGGTATTCTCCGGAGTGATTTTTAAGTTTCTACCGTCAGCGGGTTCGGCAACAATTTATCCCGGCTTGCAAAGTGATTGGACAAGACAAAATGAGGAACAGTATTTTTCTAATCTTTTAAATAAGTTGTCTGATAATGAATACATTAATTTATCTTTTACTGGTGTAAATCTAAGTATGTTCGGAGACAGCGCATTATATACAGCGTCTTACACAGTTATACTCCCTGAAAATATGGCGTCTCTTCCTCAACGATACCAGGGAGAGGTAAAATTTACTATGGTTGTAGATACGCGTTTAGCCTGGTCTATTAAAACCTGGGCAGATGTAAAAAATTCTGAATTCCCAACCTGGAGTGATTTGAAAGGAATGAATTATTAAATACGAGAGATTTATTCTGTGGTTCTCTATCCTTGTGGTGGTAGGTTGTAATCCTTTCTCGCCCGAATTGGAGACAGCCGACGGTTCGGGTAATGGAAATATATCAGATTTAACAAATCCCTTAGGAGTGTTTCAAAATATTCAGTATTCATATACATTTAAGGATACCTTAATCTACAGTAATTTGCTTAACAAGGACTTTACCTTTACTTACAGAGATTATGATCAGGGGTTTGATGTATCCTGGGGCAGGGAAGAAGAGATGAGAGTGACAAATGGATTATTTCAAAATGCACAAAGATTGGATCTCATTTGGAACAATATCATATCCTCGACAATAGATACAATCGAAGCCACTTTAATAAGGGGATTTAATCTCACGGTTACCTTTAATCCAAGCGATATAATCAGAATAGATGGTAGGGCAAATTTAAAGTTAGTAAAAGATAGTAACACTGAAAGATGGAGTATCATTCGGTGGGTTGATGAGTCAAACTTTTAAGTAATCATATGAATTTTATTTTAAGAGAAGCACTAATTTCCGCAAGAAAACAACCGCTTTACACAATATATTCTATCACCACAATGTCAATAGGAGTGTTGCTGTTCCTTGTTTCAATCATTCTTTATGACTTATCGGATTTTGCTAATCAAAAACTTAATGAGGCTGTTGTAGTACAGGTTTATCTTGAAAATGGGATAAGCGAATCTGTACGGAAAAAATTAGAAAATACTCTTGAATCAGATACTCTTGTTGCAAATTTGAAATATATTGACAAAGAAACTGCAAAAAATAGATTTATTCGTGAGACCGGTGAAGATTTTAGCAGAATATTAGATTATAATCCACTCCCGGAACGATTTGATCTAACTTTAAGGGAATCTGATTATTCAGAATATCAGCTAAATAAAACACTTGACCGAATCAGAAATTACGAAGGGGTTTCAGATGTATTGTTTGATAATGCTATTTACTTTGATTTACTCTCTCGTGTCCAGATTTTTCAAAAATATTTATGGGGAGCAACAATCGTTCTTACTTTTATTGCGTTTTACATAGTTTTCAGTCTCTCATCTGCTTTAATACAGTCTCGTTCCATTGAAATAGAGACAATGAAACTCGTTGGTAGTACAAAATTGTTGATTCGGGCTCCGATTTTACTAAATGGAACATTTGTTGGATTTTTAGGTGGATTAGTTGCTGTCTCTCCACTTCTTTTGCTGAGAAACTTTTTAATGTCTGTTGTCCCGATTCAGTTTATTGGGGAAATTAGTAAATATGTTGTATTGGGGATATTTTTTGGGGCAACTATTGGAATACTTAGTAGTTTTTTTGCAGTAAGAAAAGTGACCTTGAAAATATGACGGGCTTCATTGGATAAATAGCTCTTATTTTGTAAATTATTAAGCTAAATTAATGAGAAAGTGTTGTGAATGAGGAGAATATTTCTTCTATTTATTCTTGTATTGATTTACTCCCAAAATTTTGCACAGTCAGAGGATATAAAAGTTGGCTTTACACCACGGCAATTACCTGCCAATGCCGGCTATTTCGATTATTCGGACCCTAATACTTTAAATATTAGTGTCTCAATATGGGGTGGGGTTAAGTTCCCGGGAAAGTATGTAATCCCAATTTATTCCAGATTAAGTGATTTTATATCTTACGCGGGTGGTCCCACTGTTGATGGGCTAACAGATGATATTCGTATTTACCGAATACTCCCCGATTCCAGTCAAAGTATGATGAAATTTAATTTTGACCCATTAATTTGGGAAAAGAATTTACTTCAAGATATAAATAACCCGGAAATTCAACCCGGAGATATTGTCGTTATTCCAAGTGAGCCTAGGTTTTTCTTTAGAGATTATTTTTCCATCACGCTTTCTATTATCTCCACTCTGATCTCACTTACCATATTAGTATTAAATCTCGTTAGAAATTAGGAGTTTTCATTGAACCGTTTTAACAGACAAAACCCTGAAATTGAGCAGAAAACCTTTAAGGATTATTTAAATCTTTTAAGAATTAATCTCCTCCCGATACTACTAATTACCGTAACCAGTTTGGTTTTTTCTATAATTTATGCTGTAAATGCTGTTAACATTTATGAATCTACCTCCACGATAAAAATTTCAAAACCTCCGGGTAACATTCTGGAATCACCGCTTTTTCCAGGAATGAGTGATTTAGGTATGGATAGATTCATTGCCAATGAAATTGAGGTGCTTAAAAGTTATAAAGTCCGTCAAAAAGTAGCTGAAGCATTAATCGATAGTTTTAAACAAGTAAATTCACCCAAAAGTTTTTATCTTATTCTTGATGCCAGAACAAGAAAAAATGAAGATACCCAACCACAGTTAGCTGAAACCGAGTCGATAATTCAATCATTGAGCAGTGTTGAAATTGCTCAAAAAAGGGGTCTTGATTTTGTTACTATTAGTGTTGAATCACCTAGTCCTTTTGAGGCCGCATTAATAGCAAATGTCTATACTTTAGCATACAGGCAAGTAAATTTAGATTTTAACAGAAGTCAGCTTACTCTTGTCCGGGAATTTTTAACAGATCAAAGAAAAGAGAAACTTAACGATCTAAACGAAGCCGAAATTATGCTTCAAAGTTTTCAAGAAAAGGGTGGAATTATTGCCCTTGATCAACAGGCAAGCTCACTTATCTCTCAGATAACGACTCTTGAATCTCAAAGAGATATGAAGAAAATTGAGTTAATGGCTGCTGAAAAACAGTATGCGGCTATGAAAAAAGAATTGGATGAGAAAGCCCCTCATATTGGTGCATTCCTCGATAAATTTGCTTCTGAGCAATATTTAAAGAGTATTCAGGAACAGCTTGCCGAATTAAAACTTCAAAGGGAATTAATGAATCTCAATCCAAAGTCATATCAAGCTACTGAAGCAGTCAAGGATTATGACAAAAAGATTAAAGTTCTCGAAGATTTATTAGCGCAGAAAATTGAGATTCTAAAAGCGAGTATTTTTGCAACAACCCCGGAGGAACTACAATCGCTCACCAAAGGAATTATTCAGCAGGAAATTACGGTTCAATCATTAAAAATAGCAATTGATCAGCTGAATAACCTACTTAAAAGCTATGAAACTAAATTTTCTCAACTTCCAAAATCTTCAATTGAATTAGCAAGACTTGAGAGGAATAGAGAATCAATACAGAAACTTTATGTGTTGGTTGAGGAAAAATATCAGGAAGCACTCATAAATGAGCAGTCACAACCTGGTAATGTGATAATTGTTGATCAAGCTAGAATTCCGATAAACCCCGCAAAGCCAAACAGAGTTCTTATTATTCTTGTTGGATTGGTTGTTGGTGTTATCATAGCTTTTGGTTATGCTTTCCTTAAAAATTATTTTGATACAACTGTTAAAACTCCCGAGGATATCCAGAATTATAATACGAATGTATTAGCCTGGATTCCTCAGATTGAAGGGGTTGGGTCAAATGGAATGAATGATTTCGAGTTTATTGTAGCCCGTAAGCCAGATTCAATACCGGCAGAAGCCTTCAGAGCACTAAGAACCAGAGTGCAATTTTCAAAAGTTGATACTGAATCTCTTAAAACTATCTTAGTTACTTCCTCCGCTCCCTCTGAAGGTAAGACAATGATATGTACTAACCTTGCGGGAACACTCGCTCTTTCGAACAAACGAACACTTATTATTGATTGTGACCTAAGAAAACCAAGAATACACTCTTTCTTTAAGACAAACCGTTTCCCGGGCTTAGTAGATCATTTATTTGGTCAGGCATCATTAGATGAAGTTATCCGAACATCCGAAATTCATGACCTGTTTTACATAACAGCAGGTACAATTCCACCTAATCCATCAGAAATTCTTGAATCACAGAGGATGAAAGAGTTTCTTGAAACAGTAAAAGATAAGTTCGATTATGTTCTACTCGATAGCCCACCGGTAATCGCCGTCACAGATTCTGAAATATTAGCGCGTCTAGCCGATGCTACAATGCTCGTAGTTTCTGCTAATACAACAGAAATTGAACTTATGATGAGAGCACTGGAAATAATAAGACAAGAGAATGTTAATTTTATTGGAACTGTATTAAACAATTTTGTTTATAGAAGTTCATATGGGTCATATTATAAGTATTATTACTACTATACCAGGCCAAAGAAATCCGAAAAACCGAAATTGCCAACTTCTCTTAATGCCTGATTAAAATTTTCGGAAGGTTAAAAATTGAAGAACCTGATGGCAGGTATTTTTTGGTCTTTGCTCCTTGTTTTTAATACCTGGAGCCAGGATTTACCCGATTACCTGGAAAGAAGGGTAAACTTCTCTGCTGATTCTTCTTTTTCTAAACCTATTCCACTCACGCAAGGTTTATATCTTGATCCCGACACCTATATCCTTGGTGCCGGGGATAAATTGTTTATCTCTATATTAGGGATAGAAGAAATTAATTTTACAGTTGTTGTTGACTTCGAAGGAAGGATTTTTATTCCTCGTGTTGGTTCTGCTATTATCGCAGGTAAAAATCTTAAAAGTGCTCGGGGAATTATTGACTCTCTAATTTTTACATACTACAAGAATGTTAGAGTATATTCTTCATTATTGGAATTACGACTTATTAAAGTCTCAGTATTTGGAAATGTAAAAACTCCCGACTCATATACTCTTCCTTCCACCTCACGACTATTGGATGCCCTTCGATCAGCAGAGTGGGTTAACCAACTTGCGGACATTCGTAACATAAAAATCAAACATAGAGATGGATCAATTTCCAAATATGACCTAGTTAATTTTTTTCGGTCGGGGAATTTAGCAGATAACCCGCTTCTTTATGATGGAGATTTTATATTTATTGACCGCTGTGATCATCTAATTTTTTTAGTTGGAGCATTCAAATTTCCGGGAATTTATGAGTACAGGGAAAATGAAACTGTTGAATCGTTAGTTCAGTTGACCGGTGGAGTTCTTTCTAAGGCGAGATTAGATAGCATTGAGGTCATTCGTTTCTTGAGTGATGGTAAGACGCAAAAATCAATCTATGTTAATCTTTTAGATAAACAGTCAACCGGCTTAGTTCTTCAACCTGGTGATAAAATTGTAATTAGAGATATTCCTGAATATAAAATTGATATGACTGTACAAGTCGAGGGTTTTGTCAGGTATCCCGGACCTTATAAAATAATACGAGGAAAGACAAAATTATCGGACATCATTAAGGAAGCAGGCGGATTTCTGGAGAACGCTTCTCTTGCCGATGCGAGTATCAATAGGGAAGTAGGATCTGAAAAATTTGATCCGGAGTTTGAACGACTTAAAGTTATGTCGAGAAAAGATATGACAGATGATGAGTATGATTATTTTAAGTCAAAATCCAGACTTAGAAAAGGTCGTGTTGTAGTGGATTTCACAGAATTGTTTGAGAAGGGAAATACAGATGAGGATATTCTCCTTGAAAAAAATGATGTAATCATTATTCCCGAGCAAAAAAATTATGTTCAGATTATTGGTCAGGTGGTAAATCCCGGAAAGATTGTGTTTAGATCCGGTTACACTGTTAATCAGTACATAGAGTTAAGTGGTGGATTTGCCTGGCGTGCACTTGAGTCTGATATTAGGGTAATAAAAGCCAACACCGGAGAGTGGGTAGATGCTGATGAAGTTGAAGATATTGAGCCGGGTGATGTAATATGGGTGCCTGAGGACCCTCCATCTCCAAAATTTTGGGATGTCTTTACAGATGTTATCAATATCACCGGTCAGGTGGCTACTGTTATTGCTGCAACTGTAGCAGTAATTGTTAGTACGAGGTAATTGTGCGGTCAATAATTAGCATTATTATTGCAAACTTCAGACGAATCTTAATTTTTACTTTTAGTACGGCTATTTTTCTCTTTTTATTCCTTTACCTGATTTATCCTATTTCATACAATTCCACTGCCAGTTTACTTCCTCCTGAAACTACACAACCGATGGGGTTTTCTTCATTAGTTCAAAATGTTGATGTATTAAGTAGTCTTGGAAATGCAAGTAATCTAAATTCTCAGTTATTAGCTGAGATGCTTAAAAGTCGTTCTGCGGCAGAATATGTTGTGAAACGATTGAATTTAAAATCTTATTATAATGTGTCCACAGAATTAGAAGCCTGCAATAGGCTAACCAAAGATCTGTCAGTTGAGGTCAGTAAAGAAGGGGTATTAAAGTTTTCTTTTACCGCAAACACAAAATTATTCTCACGATTTTCTAACGAAAAAGATTCAGTAAAAGTATTGTCCAAGAAAGTTGTAGAGTTATTAATCGAGGCACTAGAAAACATAAATAGAAATAAAAATTCTTCGAAAGCCCGCCGTGCTCGTCTCTATCTTGAATCACAAAAAATGCTTACAAAAAGTCAGTTGGATAGTACTGAGTCATTACTTTTGGAGTTTCAGAGAAAGAATAAAGCTATTGCTCTAACTGAACAAGTAAAGGCATCAATTGAAGCCGGGGCAAAATTACAGAGTGAGATAATGTCTGTTGAAATAGCACTTGGTTTGCTTCGTCAAAATCTTTCTGAGGAAAGTCAACAGATACAAGCTCTGAAAGCAAAATTATCTGAACTCAGGGAACAGTCCAAAAAGATGGATTCCGGAAACACCGAAATACTACTTGCGTTCAAAGATACTCCTGAACTTGGTTTGAAATATGCGAACCTCCTCCGTGATGTAAAAATACTTAATGATGTATATTTATTGCTAGAACAGCAATAT
>CAYTLQ010000152.1:0-5441 GCA_964438715.1 uncultured Ignavibacteriaceae bacterium | reverse complement strand
AATAAGGGAAATACTTTGTTCTTAATGACCCAAAAAATCATCCCTCAAGCAAAAATCTTTTATCAATGTCTAACTCAAATGAAAATTCATAGTTTCAATAAGAAATTTCCTTTAATTTTCGCCTCTATATCGGATTTTAGGTTTATTTTTTGTGATACATTCATAAGACTGTCTTTTTCCTGCATTGAGTATTTTTTGTTAATTTCACCCTGAATAAATTAAAAAAAGATGTTGAATAAGGTCATTTTCCGAAGCTTTCTGGTACTATTTGCATCAATATTTCTTTTTTCTTGTGCCGAGAAGATAACTGATCCGGTATCCGATGTTTCTATTCCTAATTCTCCTGTCCCGGCGGATGAATCAACGAAAATTGAAATAAACTTATCCCTCTCCTGGAAGGCAACAGATGCTGTAAAATATGATGTTTATTTCGATAAAGTAAATCCTCCTATTGCAAAAATAGCTCAGGATACATCAGTTAATTCTATTCTCGTTGAAAATTTGGATTACAACACTGTTTATTACTGGAAAGTAATTGCGACAAAAAGTGATGGAAGTAAAAAAGAAGGACCTGTTTGGAAATTTACCACACGATCGCGATTTAGTGGTGTTCCGGGTTATGTACTTATCCCGCATTTTCTGGAGTCCGCGCTTCCTTGTTTTATAAATATTATGTTTCAGGTAACAGATATGGATAACAGGGGAGTAACTAATCTTACAAAAGAGAATTTTATTTTACTCGAAAACGAAAATCCGATATCACCAACTGAATCCGCATTGAATATCAGAAAAAGAGAAAATATTCCTTATGTATTAAAAACAGTTTTGCTTATTGATAATAGTTCAAGTGTTGCTTCGACACTCAATTCCATAAAAGACGCCGCCAGCACATTAATAAATAATATGACAGCCAAACAAGAATTGGCAATATATGTATTCTCTGAAACTCCGGTACTTCTTCAGGATTTTACCGATAATAAACAGTTGTTGCTGAATGCTGTTAGCTCAATTCAACAGGGCTTTGCAACAACAAATCTTTACGGGGCAATAGTCACGGGTCTAAAAAGATGGGAAGATAATTATTCACTGAGTGGTATTCAGCAAGGTGCTCTTATTTGTCTTACTGATGGCAGTGATACACAGGGAAGCAGTACGCTTAATGATGTACTTAACGAAAGAGGCGATAAAAAAGTTTATACTATCGGATTGGGCTCAGAAATTGATGAAAATGTTTTACGGCAAATTGGTAATAGTGGTTATTTCAAAATAACAAATGTATCACAGGTCACGACACGATTCCTCGAGATTCAGGAAGATCTAAACCTCTACGCAGGGAGTTTTTATTGGCTTAATTATATGACTCCAAAACGAGGTAACCAGAACATTACCATACGGTTATCTATAAAAGATAATGTAAATATCTCCTCCAACTCTTACATATTCGATGAGTTTAATAGTCAGGGATTTTATTCAGTTGCTCAAGGACTTTTTGTTAATGTTAACTCATCCCTTCCTTATGGTATAGACACAATTTTTGTGAATCAGGGTGATACAGTTGAATTATCTGCAACAACTTACCTCGGACAAAAACCCCCTAATTATATCTGGGGTACTTCCGATAGAAATATTGCACGAATAATAACCGGATATGAATCCGGCGCCACAACAAAATTGATCGCTCTCGGTAATATTGGTAGTAGCACTATTGTTTCGGTTAATGATACATCAAATCTAATTGTAAAGAATATCAGATTTGTTGTAAGTAATAATTCTATTCCTGCAGATGGTCTTATTGCCCATTATACTTTTGAAGGAAATACAAATGACATAAGCGGGAGCAATAATAATGCTTTGGGTTTTAATACAGAATTTTCCTCATCCAGAAAAGGAACAGCAGGGCAAGCATTATCGTTAAATGCAACGAATGCAATTCTTCAGATTCCTGAAGTGAGTTCAAATATTTTTTCGTGTTCTTTTTGGATAAATATTTCTTCTGCAAATACTAATAATTCAGTGATATTAGGGAATGCATACTCGGATAGCGGCAATATTCAACTGATCTGGGATAATGTAACTTCAAAAATAGGATTCAGTAAAGGTGGTGTATTTAATAATGCGGCGAATAGTTTAGTGAAGGGAGTATGGAATCATATTGTAATTATTATGAATGGCTCAATAACCCGTATTTACCTGAATAAAAAAATGATATTGGATACAAACAGTGGGTTCATTAACAGCTTTTGTCCGTTGCGTTTTGTGGGTAACAGTGTTACCCGGGATTCAGGTATGTTTCGGATTATATGATGATTTAAGAATTTACTCAAGGGAGTTAAATTCTTCTGAAGTTCAGTTGCTCTATCAGGAATAAATTCTTCCAACTTAAAGCGACATCATAGTAATTGATAGACTTTTTTCGTATTTGTATTATATCTTTTCATAACTGATAAACCTAATTTCAATCAAAAGCGCTGAAACAGATAATTTTAATTTTCGATGAATTTTACATTTTCTTTGAGAGATTTTGTTTCATTAGCTCACATTGCATAAAATCAGTTTAAAACAAAAAACCCGCTCTTAATTGAGCGGGTTAATAAGAATTTACTGCAGAGTGTAATTAAGCCTCAGCATTTACCTTTGAGTACAATTTTGTCCACTCTTTAGCTTCACGATTTTTCCATGCACCCTTATGATATCCATAAGAGGCTATAAGGGGCATTGCAAGAGTGGCCTCAGCAAATACCATCTGCTCATAGGTAGTTTCAACCTTACCCCATGAACTGGCTTCTTTTAATGTTGAGCCTGATAATCCGCCATCCCTTTCGTCGGCAACGGTAATCTGAATAGCATATTTATGCATAGGGGCATTTTCCTGAAGAATGTCTGCTGCAACAACAATATCCTGAGTGAAATTCTTTGGCACGCCTCCACCCACCATAAAGATACCAGTTTCCTTGCTGGATGTTTTTATTCGGGTTAATTCGAGAAAATCTTTTGCCGAGTCAAGAGAAACATGTTTATCGGGATTTTTTGTCTGGTGCACTACAAAACCAAATCCAGCTGAACAATCGGAAAAAGCAGGAACAAATATAGGAACATTTTTCTTGTATGCAGCATAAACGACACTGTCCTCACATTTTGGTCCACCATTTTCATCAAGATATTTACCAAACTCCCACAAAAGTTCACGAGAAGAATATGGTCTTGGCTCAAGACTATCAAAAATTTTTGCAGTCGTATCATCACAAATGCGTAATTCATCTTCATCAATATAAGTATCATATATTCTATCAATGGTGAGTTCTCTTAACTGATTATCATCTGCAAATGGCGAACCTATGTAATGTTTGAAACCCAGCGCTTCAAAGAAGTCCTGATCTACCATAATAGCGCCGGTAGAAACGATTACATCAACCATATTGTTCATTATCATATCATAAACAATTTTTTTGAGTCCGGCCGAAAAGAGGCTTCCTGCAAGTGTAAGAATAACGGTACAGTTCTTATCCTCGAGCATCATATTATAAATACGGGCCGCTCTATTGAGATTCCTGGCCTGAAAAGCCATTTTTTCCATCGAATCAACTAATTCAACCACATTATGTTTCTTGATATCGAAATGCTCAATGGTTTCATTCAGCAATTCTTTTTTTATGTACATAGCCTGTTCCTTATTTTATGATAGTTAAAAAAATATTTTTGCAAACCGGAGAATCCCCTGTTTCCAGGGCACTCTGTGCGACACACCTGAAGAATTCCTGAATTCGTTTAAATGCTCAATATACCATTTATAATTTCTGATTAGAGCATCCTGATTTGAGTATTTAGGCTTAAACCCTAGAACTCTCTCGGCTTTCTCGATACTCACGAACGAATCTTTAGAGGCAGTTTCATATACCCATTTATACAAAGGTGAAAGTTTGAGTTTTTCAAGCAAGACAAGAGTGCCAATAACAAGTTTTTCAGGAAGTGGAACGATTTTTTTACCAAAACCGGCATAATCAAGAACGGCCTGATAGTCTTGTTTAATAGTGCCAAAAACCTTAGCCCCAATGTTAAAAGTGTCGTTGACTATTTTATCATCTAAAGTGGCACAAAGATAAATTGCTTCACAAAGATCTTCCACATCAAGAAATTGGTAAAGATTATCACCTTTACCAATAATAGGGAACCCATGACCGTCCTTTGCCCAGTCAAACAATAAATCAAAAACGCCCAGACGCTCGGGTCCAATAAAAGATTTTGGACGAAGAATAGGAACGCACATGCCTCTGCTACGATATTTCAGGCATTCAGCTTCCGCTAAAACTTTTGCCTCTCCGTATGGTCCAACTCCATGAAGTTTATCATCCTCATAAAGCGGATGATGATCAGGTATTCCATATACAGCAGTTGATGATATATGAATTACTCTCCGGACTTTATTTTTTTCTGCAGCTTCAAGAACATTTCTTGTCCCGTCAATATCAGTAGTGAAAATATCTTCCTTCGAATAAAGTGGGAGAGCAGCAGCACAGTGTACAACAATATCAACACCGCTGAATCTCTTCATTAAAAGATCAAAATTTCGAATATCACCGTTTACGACAGTGATTTTATCTTTAACATCAGCATACTCAAATGGTGAAATATCAAGAGAAGTGACTTTTTCACCTTTTTGAAGTAAATATCGAACAAGGTTTATTCCTAAAAATCCGGCTCCGCCTGTTATGAGATAATGCATAAAATTCCGAAAAAAAATAAAAAACAAATCTTAATTTACATATAAGTGTCTTAAGGGCAAAGATTGATCAATTTGATTCGAACTGAATTACTTCATCGAAAAAATAGTGGCTGATAATTTCTCCGAAAAATTTTGCTGTTTGAAGTAAGATGAGAAGCAGAATAGGAAGGTTAAACAGAACAACTAAAAAAGATCCGAAAATACCAACAAACTGTTGAAGCATAACTCTGCCATAGGGTAAAAATACTAAAGTTAACGGATTCATTTTTTTGTATTGCTCTTTACCGATATAATTGAAAAGAAATGCGCCAAGATTTGAAACAATTACCGATGCAACCGCAATTTGATAATTTACATTAGTTGTTAAGAGTTTAAGGAGAAAGTTAAATGATGATAAGTGAAGTGAATTATTGTCCAAAAATAGTTCGATTTGTCCAAAGTTAAATATCATATAATGAATAAGAAAGAATAAAACAAAACCCATTTTGCCCCAAAATGAGTATTCAGAACTGCCTCCGCTTTTACTATTAACAGGTAACTGAGACATTAAAATCTTTGGGATATTAAATATTCCGATTATTAAAGTTTCCAGAATGTAAATACTTAACAAAATGTAGGTGTCCCACTCAAGAAAAAGAACGCCATAAATTGGTATTAAATTATGTATTAAAATTGGATAAAAGGCTTTGTCGTGGAGGATTATATTTGTCCAGTCCAGAAA
>CAYTLQ010000151.1:0-2925 GCA_964438715.1 uncultured Ignavibacteriaceae bacterium | reverse complement strand
TCGGATTCTATGTTCTCTATGCATATTGTTTGGCAATTAAAGATAAAACATTAATTTAATGCGCATCGAGCCAGTTATCTCCTGTGCCTGTTTCAACTACTACCGGTACATTAAGAGGTAAGGCAGATTCCATCAATTCTTTGACCATTGCCTGAACATTCTTGAGTTCAGATTTGGGAACATCGAATACGAGCTCATCGTGAACCTGAAGAATCATTTTTGTTGCCATTTTCTGTTTTTTCAACTCACGATGGATATTAATCATAGCAATTTTAATCATATCGGCAGCGGTTCCCTGAATTGGCATGTTTATGGCAACCCGCTCTTCAAATTGTCGTACTGCAAAGTTGTTACTGTTAATATTACGCAAAAATCGCCTGCGGCCAAGAAGCGTTTCGGCATATCCTTTCTGTTTCGCTTTTCTGATACTACTATCCATAAATTCTTTGACACTTTTAAAGGTTTCGAAATATGTTTCGAAAATGTTCTTTGCTTCTGCCTGTGTAATACCAAGCCGTGTTTTTAATCCAAAAACACCAAGGCCATAAAGAATGCCAAAATTTACTTCTTTCGCTTTTCTTCGCATGTCAGCATTAACATCTTCGGGTTTTACTTTAAATACAAGTGCGGCAGTACTTCTGTGAATATCTTCACCTTTCGTAAAGGCATTACATAAAGTTTGATCTCCGCACATACTTGCCATAATCCGTAATTCTATCTGGCTATAGTCAGCGCTGAGAATTACATGCTTTTTGTCTCTGGGTATAAATGCTCTGCGAATTCCTTTCCCCAGTTCAGTTCTTATAGGGATGTTTTGCAAATTAGGATCAATACTGGAAAGCCTTCCGGTTGCAGCAATAGTCTGGTTGAATGAGGTATGCACCCTGCCTGTAACCGGGTTTATAAGCTGAGGAAGTGCATCGGTATATGTCGATTTTAATTTTGCTGCCTGACGGTAATTTAGTATGTGCTCAATTATCGGGTGCTCACCCCGTAATCCTTCCAGTGTTTGTGCATCAGTTGAGTAGCCTGTTTTTGTTTTTTTTGCAGACTTTAATCCAAGTTTTTCGAAAAGTACTTCCTGAAGTTGTTTTGTCGAATTTACATTAAATTCCATGCCTGCTTCTTTATGTATTTCTGCAACATACCCGGTCATTAGTTTGTCAAGTTCCTTACTCTGTTCAGCGAGCATTGGCTCATCAATTTTTACACCTGCCCGCTCCATTTCCTCAAGTACTTCAACCAAAGGAAATTCAACCTCGTATGCTAATTTCGATAATCCTTCTTTTTCAAGAGTTTCAGAAAGCACTTTGAATAATCGCAAAGTAATATCGGCATCCTCAGCAGCGTAGTTAGAGAGAGCCTCCAGTGGTACCGTAAATATTTTTGAAGGATCTTTTTTTTCACCAATCAGTGAGGAGAGGGGAATTGGTTTATAGTTAAGATATTTTTCAGATAACTCATCCATACCAACTTTTTGATCGGGGTCAATAAGAAATGCGGCAATCATTGTATCAAAATAAAAACCTTCTGTCTCAATGCCGCAAGACCGAAGCACAGCAATATCAAATTTACCATTTTGACAGATTTTTTTAATTTTTGGATTAGCGAAAATCGGTGAAAAGATTTCTTTAAATTGTTGAAGTGGTACTCTGTTAGAAAGGTCACCGGTAAAAAGTTCACCTCCGGAATCAACCGGATTTATTGGGATAAAAAACGCTTCACCTTCCTTTACCGAAAAAGATACACCAGCGAGCCGAAGCGAAAAAATATCTAATCCGTTGGTTTCTGTATCGAAGACAAAAGAGCCGGCTTTCATCAACTTTGCTGATAAACTTTTTAATTCTGCTGAAGTAGTAATAAGAGAATACTTTGCATTCCCCTTACTGAATGTTTCCGACTTACTGTTGTCAACGGATGAAATATCATCAGCAACTGATTCGTCAAAAAATTTCATCAGTCGTATGTATGGGTTTTTAAATTCCAGTTCAGTAAAAATTTCCCGTAATGCTTCTCTATCGGGGGGAACAAGTTTGGCTGATTGAAAGTCAATTGTAAGAGGAACATTCGTATCTATCGTTACAAGTTTTTTTGAAAGGAAGGCGATTTCACGGTTTGCTTCAAGTTTCGATTTAATTCCTTTTGGTTCTACTGTCTCTATGTTATTGTAAATATTTTCCAATGATGAGTACTTTGCAATTAAAGGAATCGCAGATTTTTCACCAATACCCTTTACTCCCGGTACATTATCGGAGGAATCTCCGAGTAATGCAAGGTAATCAATCATTTGCTCCGGCATGAATCCATAACTTTCCTTAACCTTTTCAACGGTTAATAACTCAATCTCTTCACCACTTTTCCCGGGCTTTACTAAAAATGTATTTTTTGTAATTAGTTGTACATAGTCTTTATCGGGTGTTACCATATATGATTGATAGCCGGATTTCTCTGCTAGTTTTACGGCTGTACCAATTATGTCGTCAGCCTCATACCCCGGAAGAATTAGTTGGGGAAATGAAAAGGAATTAAGTATCGCATTAATTTTTTCGAGTTGTACCGGCATATCTTCGGGCATTGAAGCACGGTTCGCTTTATATTCGGGATAAATATCATGTCGAAAGGTTTTTTCCTTACTATCAAAAGCAACTGCAACCAGATCCGGTCGTATATCTTCAAGTATTTTAATAAACTGTGTAGTGAACCCGTAAACGGCTGAGGTCGGAATACCGGATTTTGTGCGAAGTGGCCTACTGATAAATGCAAAGTATGCCTTATATGCTAAAGCGAGTGCATCGATGATAACAAATTTCTTCATGAATGAGAATCTTTCTTCCATTTTATGTAAATGTAAATCGGAACCCCGCTAAGAATCAGCATCAATCCCATCATTGCATTTGGGGTATCAGTTATGACACTGTTCATGAG
>CAYTLQ010000150.1:0-4849 GCA_964438715.1 uncultured Ignavibacteriaceae bacterium | reverse complement strand
TGTCTTTATAAGCCTGATATTTTGATATTATTTCTATATTTTAGATTTTAGAAAATCACTTTTATAAAACAGTGTTTAGGAAACCCTATTTCTATTAGATGAATAGAAGCAAATCTCCTGCAAGAAATCTTTTGGATTCATTTCCTAAACCCGTTATCCTCCTAAAAAACACGGGAACAATTCTCTATTTAAATTCATCTGCGCAACATTTTTTTGGAAAAACAGAAGTACAGCAAAATGTATCCTTTGAGGAATTTATCAGTCATTGTGGTTATACCATAGATGGTATTCTCCCTTGGAATGAAAAGACAAATTCAGAAAAAGATCCGCTTGTTCAAATCATTAACTCAACCGGCGAATATTTCTTAACCGATATTTTACTGTTGGAACCCACGGAACGAAATTCGGATGAGACTTACTGGATTGTGGAGTTACATGATCCATTTTACGAGGATGATTTAACGGCATATCTGATTCATAATCATTTTCTCTTCGAATTACTTGCAAAGGCACAACAGGAAATTTTCTTTGTTTTTGATTATGCAAGTAATTCTTACACTTTTCTTAGTTCAAATGTTCAGGAATTTCTTGGATATACGGTTAGTGAAATAAACTCGATGAGTTTTCAGAAAATCGTAAAGAAAATCGAAAAAATAGGTGTTTCCGTAAAAGGCTCGAACCAAAACAAACCAACAGTTTCTGATTCTATCAGGAATGAATATCTTCTTTTATGTAAAGATGGTACATTGAAATGGTTTGAGGAAAAGGGACTTAAATTAAAAAACAGAAATAGAAAAAATATCGGTACGATAGGATCTTTACGGAATATTACCCACGAAAAAAGTTTACTGCTTACATTAAAAGAGACCGAGCATAATCTTAAAAGTTTGCTCGATTTTTCTCCGATTGGCATGGCAGTGATTAAGGATTTTCAGGTTGAATATGCCAATAAAGAATTAATAAGGATATTGGAAGCTGAAACGCCTGAGCAAATTATCGGGCAATCTTTGCGAAGGTTTATGATAAAGGATAGTATTTATATTGTCCAAGATTTCAACGAAAAAATTGTCCGAAAAAAAGAAAAAGTGTATGATTATAAAGGAGAGTTACTCTCTCTAAAAAATAAAAAAATTACCGTACAGCTTAATGCAATACCAATTCAATATCAAGGTCAGTTTGCTATTCAATTAATTATTCGTGACATTTCAAAACAGGAGAATGAAGAAAAGATACGGCATACAATAGGGAAGATATTAGATGCCGCAAATACCATTACCGATCTCAATGAATTTTATTCTTTTATTCACAGTGCTGTTTCAGAATTAATGCCGGTGAAGAATTTTTATATATCAATAATAGATGAAAAAACAAATCAGATTACTTTCCCATACTATGTTGATGAAATAGAACAGGACAGTGTGGCAGAACCTATCGGGCTTGAAAGAAAAAGCCTTACGAACATAGTTATTTTGGAGGGGAAATCATTACTTATTGATAAGCAAAGAGATGCGGATTTGCGGGCTGAGGGAAAACTTGAATTGTTCGGGGAGCCGGCGGAAATCTGGCTTGGAGTACCTTTAAAGGTGCACAATAAGGCCATTGGCGCTATTGTTGTTCAGGATTACGAAAATCCTCATACCTATTCAACTTTGGAACAAGAGATATTAGAGACCATTGCCTTTGCTATATCGAGGCTGGTAGAGAGAAAAATAGAAGAGCATGAAAAGGCAACTCTGATTGAGCAGTTAAAAGAATTAAATGCATCAAAAGACACAGTATTCTCACTTATTTCACACGATTTACGAAGCCCCTTCAATTCGATTTTGGGATTTCTCAATATCCTTATAAATGAAATAAATGACCTGAAAACGGAAGAGATACTTGATCTACTTCATAGCCTCAAGAGAGTTTCAAATAATGTCTTGTATATGTTGAATAATCTATTGGAGTTTTCAAGATTCCAGCGTGGTCGAATTGAATACCAGCCGACCGAAATACGATTAAAAGATATTTTGCACTATGTCCTGGACATAATGAAAGGTAATATTGAAAAAAAGCAAATTACATTATCTTGCGATATTGATCAGGGGTATATGGTCTATGCGGACTACAATATGTTGTCCTCAATATTGCAGAATTTGTTAGGTAATGCAATAAAGTTCT
The DNA here is from genome assembly GCA_964438715.1 of uncultured Ignavibacteriaceae bacterium. GTDB lineage: Bacteria > Bacteroidota > Ignavibacteria > Ignavibacteriales > Ignavibacteriaceae > CAYTLQ01. The sequence continues at coordinate 2,686 of CAYTLQ010000150.1, read as the reverse complement.
CTTATCCGGGGAAATCAATTTTTATCTCAGCTAGAATCAGTGAATCTTTCTCAGACAAAGAGATGCTTGAAATATCGATTAAAGACGAAGGTGTTGGGATGTCTGAAGAAAAAGTTTCCACTTTATTCCAAATGGACAAAATTCATTCTACTTATGGTACTGACAATGAGGTGGGAACCGGACTCGGTTTAATTATTGTGAGAGATTTCATAAAAAAACACGATGGAGATATTTTTGTAAAAAGCCAACCGGGAATTGGCAGTGAGTTTATCTTTACACTACCGTTTGTTAAACGAAAATAACCATTCCACTCATCTCATCTACCACTCGTTCATCCCTGAATAAAACCTGTTATTGAGTTTTACCGACAGCTTTCAAAATGGTTAACCAATTTGTATTTGCGAAATAGTTAGGATAAGGTAATAGATGAAAAGAAGAGTAGTAATTGTTGGGGGAGGTTTTGGTGGTCTATCGGCAGCGAGGCAATTGGCAGATAGTAATGTTGAAATAATTCTTATTGATAAAACAAACCATCACTTATTTCAGCCGCTTCTCTATCAGGTTGCTACCGCGGCGCTTTCTCCGGCGGATATTGCAGTGCCTATAAGGGCAATTTTTCAGAAACAGGAAAATATAACTGTAATAATGTCTGAAGTGACCGGGGTTGATGTCAAAAATCAAACAGTCACTTCAGGAAACAAAATAATTCCATTTGACTATCTGATTTTGGCTACCGGCACCAGGCATAGTTACTTTAAAAATGACAAATGGGAACAATATGCACCGGGATTGAAAACTCTGGATGATGCCCTACAGATAAGAGAGAAAATTTTGTTATCACTTGAACAGGCAGAGATGAGCAACGATAAAAACGAACGGGAGGCTTTCCTCAATTTTATTGTCGTTGGAGGCGGACCAACAGGAGTTGAAATGGCCGGAGCAATTGCCGAAATTACAAAAAAAACTGTAATTAAAGATTTTCGTTCTGTTGTTCCGTCAGATACCCGAATTATTCTGGTTGAGGCGGGTAACAGAATTCTTTCTTCATATGTCCCCGAATTATCGGAGAGTGCTAAACGAACACTTAAACAAATGGGTGTAGAAGTATTACTCAATAGTAAGGTAGAGGATATAAATGAAGATGGGGCTGTAGTTAACGGAGGGTTGATTCCAAGTAAAACGATTATCTGGGCCGCAGGAAACTCAGCATCTGAAGTATTAAAATCACTGAACTCTGAATATGATAGCGCCGGAAGGGTGATTGTTCGTGACGATTTATCGATAAAAGAAAACGAAAACATTTTTGTAATCGGAGATGCGGCTCATTTCAAAGATATGAATGGCAATATATTACCGGGTGTAGCGCAGGTAGCGATCCAACAGGGAAGATATGTAGCCCGTATAATCGCTGATTCAATACCGGCTTCTGAACGAAAAAGATTTATATATAAAGACAAAGGCAGTATGGCAACAATTGGCAGGGGACAGGCAATAGCCAATGTATGGGGAGCTAATTTTTCCGGAATGTTTGCATGGATACTATGGATATTTATTCATGTCTTTTCTCTGATTTCTTTTCGTAACAGATTCAGAGTAATGGCAGAGTGGATGTGGTTTTATGTTACATTCAGGAATGGAGTTAGATTAATCACCGGCAGAAGATCTTCATAATTGAAAAGAGATTTTCATCCCGAAATACTTTACATATTTTTCAAGAGCTGGTGAAAGTAAATCTGTTTTTATCTTTTTTTGGACAGTATATCCGGCAGATATGGTTAGCTTGTGCAGAGGGCTGATTCTAATAAGGTATGAGGAATATGTTCCGGAATAGTAAGCCGGTAGAAATGTTGGAAATATACTACCGTGCGTATCAGTTAAATAAATTGTTGATTGAAAAGAATCAGTTTTATAGAAAACTATCCGGGTAATAAATTCGAGGATTTCAGTAGCCTGAAATTTCAGTAGTTGTCCGATTGCTGTTCCGGTTTCTTTCTGCATAGTGTCTCCATTATTTACGAAGAGGAAGTGAAATTCACTTCTGGAGTAAAACAACTTGTTACCATAGTAAGTGTAAAAAATTTTTCCACTATACCGCTGAGATGATAAAGAAAAATACAATACTTCTTCAGGAGTTAGTTGTGGCTTGTTTTTATAACGCAATAATAGTTCAATCTCCTGCCGTGAAGAGAACTTATAATAAAATGCTAACAGTAATTCAGATCCACTACTATTATGGTAAACCGGATTGCGTCCACTAAACAAGTCGAAAAGTAATGAGGTTCGAAAATTTTTTTGTTTATAATTTGCAGTAAAAGTATAACCTGTTTCTCTCGTAAAATTATGGGAGAACTCACAAAGTGGATTTGAATAGATAGTGTTTAGTTCAGGTTTAAGGAGTCGGGTCGCAATGTTAAAGTTGAATGATGGATTGAGTCGAAAATCAAGTAGAAAAAAGTGAGATAAACCCGCCATATTCAAAAGAGCGGACTCACCACTTAAATGAAACTTCTCAAATCGTAGTTTGTAGGAAATTGAGAAACTATTAGATTGTGTTGATGGGATATCTGAATTTACAATTCCTGATAATGTATTATGAAGAAATAAAGTCCCGATAGTTATTTTATCAGATCTCCAATTAAGAATTGCGCCGGTTGTTAGAGAACTTATATTGTTGCTTTTTTCAATT
>CAYTLQ010000149.1:0-22873 GCA_964438715.1 uncultured Ignavibacteriaceae bacterium | reverse complement strand
TTTGGGGAAGTTAAAAGTAATAGCTGATGATATTACTTAAAGGTAATTTTGTGTGGAATTATATCAGTGAGTAAAGAAATGTCTGTTATCGTACAGATATTGATAATCTTCCGGCGTAAGTGAGTTCTGCCAAATACCGCCAATAATGCCTGAAAGTATTAATCCCCAAAAAAGTAAGAGAATAAATAAGGCAACAAATTTCGTGGAGAGCGGGAACTTGGTGTAAACAGGTGAAACTACTAACGTATCTTTTACCGGGCAGGCATCGAGACAACTAAAGCATGATGTACACTCATCCGATTTTACGGTTGTTATTTTATCGACCTTTATTCGTGATGGGCAAACTTTTGCGCATAAGTTACAATCAATACATGATTGTGAATTTCTTTTTATCCGTAATATTCCCAACATACCTATCAGACCCAGAAGACCTCCATAAGGGCACAGATAACGACACCAGAAGTTCTCAATAAATACCGAAAGAAATACCAGAGTGAGTATCACAATAAAAGAAAATGTACTTATTTCGGTAAAAAACTCTAACATTTTTATATCGGCTACCTGATTATATGGACTATCAAGAAAAGCCTCTAATGCCTCCGCCGGCATTGGTAAAATAACAAACAGAAAGAACGCCAATAATATGTATTTCAATGCTCGTAGTGGGTAATCCAGAAATCGGGGGAGTTTCCATTTAATCTTAAACATTTTCTTGCCAATAGAGCCGGTCAATTCAGAAATAAAACCTATCGGGCAAATCCAACTGCAAAAGCTTTTCGAAACGACGAATGAAATAAGGATAATTGTTGTAAAAATTATGAAGCCGGCGGGGTGAATAGTATGAATGATTCCGGTGTAAATGAAATAAAGAAAACTCATTAATGCAGAAATTGGCAGAAAAGCTTCAACACCCGCAGGTCTGGAAAATTTTATAAGAGATTCAGAGTTTTCTAAAGAGTTGACAAATAAATAAAACTCAATACCAATCCATAGTACGATGAAGAGTGAGAATAATTGTGAAGTGAATCGTAATTTTGCATAGGGGTAAGCATTATTTTTTGTAATGGTGACTTTTCTTGTTGTGTTCATTTGATGGCACCGTTTAAGATATAGAAAAGTATGGAATACCCGAGAAATGTAAAGCCGGTTACCTTAAAACTTTTTAGTGGTTTAGCAGAAAATGATCCATGAATTACATGAATCAGCATTGGTAAAAAGCCGAGTAGAATTATCCAGTTAAGCTGCAACCAAGAAATTAGTAAGGGTAACAAAATAACCAGTAAACCTGCATAACCAAGACTACCTTTTAACAAAGTCCGATATTCCCGGCTTTCTTCTCCGCGTTTTAATTGAGCTAATTTAAGATGTATATAAAATGCTGAGAGGGAAAAAAATAAAGAACACAGCAGCCATATTATTATTGCAGAGTAAAAATCGGTATGATAAAAATAAAGTGATACAATTGCAGATGTGCCGGTAAGTCCTACTATGGCTATTAATTCTCTTACCAAACCAAATTTTGTTTTATAATAGATGTAGTTACTGACAAAAAATAATAAAAATGAAATAAACGCTGGTAGAATAAAAGTGTAACTTCTCGTATTCATTAGTACGATTAGCCCGAAAATAAAACCGGTAAAAATGTAAATAACTAACCAGAATAAATTATGACGGGTTTTTATACTTGCTTTTCGTTTATGATACATTTCATTTAGCAAAAACTCTGCAGGTTTGTATGCGAGGAAAAATAATATTAGAGACAGATGAAGGGAAAGGATATCAAAAGTGAGCAGCAAAAAACTACGAATTGGTAAAAACATAGGCACGAGTAATATTGCCCATGTTCCATGCTCGTTAACGAGTATCGGTTTCTTGAGAAAACTCTGAATCTGATTCATTTTTTAAGCTAAGAATTTTCTTTTGTACTTTATCTTTAAACTTATCTATTGTTTCTTCATCAAGCATAAGATAAGTATCGCGGATAAGTTTCGACCATTTATCATGCAAAGGGCAAGGATTGACAGTACTACAATTTGGGAATCCGAGTACACAATTAGTAAAAATACCATCACCATCTATTGCTTTTACAATATCAATAAGTTTCAATTCTGAGGGAGGTCTGTGCAGGAAAAAGCCGCCTTGTTTACCTTTTTTGGATGAAACTATATTTTGTGCAGTTAATTCCTGCAAAATTTTTGATACAAATTCTTTAGGGATCTTTAACTCCTCAGCAATCTCGTCTGCTGAACGAATCTTCTGTATCCCGGTTGATAATAAGAGCACTGCCTGAAGGCCATATTCACATTTTTTTGAAAAAATTATCGACATAAGCAAAAACGGATAAAAATATCTGATTAAATATATTTATTAAAATTCACTCATTCAACTGAGGAAGGGTTCAAATTTTTTTGACCTATTTTCTTCAATTCTATTCTCTCGTCGAACAATTTACCAACTTCAGCGCCAAGAATAAAGACTGCTGAGGCATAATAAATCCAAAATGCAACGACAACAACAACTGCATAGGTACCATAAATTTTACCATAAGATGCAAATTTATAAATATATATTCCAAAAATTATTTTTGCTCCTTCATAGAGTATTGTAGCCCAAAGTGCTCCGGCGAATGATGATTTGTGCCGAATTTTTTTCACCGGAACAGCAGTGTACAATACATAAAATAAAAACAGAAGAAGACAAAATGAAAAGATTTCAATAAAAGCATTCTGAAAAATACCATAACGAAGAAAGCGAAAGTCAATAATGTAATCTGAAATATTTCTTAGAAAATTTATCACGGGTAGAAACAAAGTCCACAGGAGAAAAAAGAACACTGTGAATATTATCAATGCAAAGTCCCGGAGTTTTCCTACAAGCAAATTTACATCCTCAACGGCTCCAAATACTTTATTCAGTATAGTCCTCAAACTGCTTGCAAATCCGGAAGCAGTGAATAAAAGACCAATTAATCCAATTATACCGGCAACATTTTTAAATTCAATAACTTCATTAACACGATTATAAAGAATATTTTTTACGAAGTCAGAATAATTATCGTAGGGGATAAAAGTATCAATGAGAGTGTTGATTTGAATAGCAAATGACGATGAGTCAAGAAAATTTCCAAGAATCCAAAACAAAATGAGAGTGAAAGGAATGATACATAAAAAAAGAGAAAATGCTAATCCACCGGCAAATAAAAAAAGATGGTGTTCAGCAGTCCTACGGAAAATCTCAGTAAAATAGAAAATAATCCCCTCTATAAATTCTCTGAAATTTTCAGAGAGTCGTAAAAGAAGTTTATATTTTCGCCGGAGACGCTGAAAAAAATTCAATATTCATCCAAACTTTGTTTAGGTGAGAAGCTCGGATAAGGAATTATGATAGAGCTTTGAAACAGTTTCAAGCTCAAATTGATATCTGTTATTAATATGTAATTTATTTCCTCCGGTTATACCAATTTTTCTTATACCCAAGCCGTAGGACAGTGTTAGCGATAAAAATTCTTTTTCGTCTTCAGGTGATATCGAGACGATGACACGAGACTGTGATTCAGAAAAAAATGAAAAGTCTTCCCGACTTTTAATTGGTATTTGCACATCAACACCAATTGGTTGTTCTCTGTTAATAATACAACATTCCGCAATTGCACAGACTATTCCACCCTCAGACACATCATGAGCGGATTTGATAAGTCCTTTTCGAATAAGTTGTAACAATAATTTTTGGAGTTTAATTTCTTTGTTCAGATCGAGTGCAGGCGTCGTACCTGCCACAATTCCGTGAATATGACTCAAAAATTCCGATCCGCCAATTTCCTCAAAATCATCACCTAAAAGATAAACGAAATCGTTTTCATTCTTAAAATTTGCAGTGGTGATATGACCAAGATCTTCTATCAGTCCTATCATACCAATAACCGGAGTAGGGTAAACTGCGCCATCGTTCGACTCATTATAGAAGCTTACATTTCCTCCTGTTACAGGAGTATTAAAGGCACGACAGGCTTCTCCCATTCCTTTTATAGCTTCAGAAAACTGCCAATATATTTCCGGTTTATACGGATTACCGAAATTGAGACAATTTGTAATTGCCAATGGTTCACCTCCACTACATACGATATTTCTTGCAGATTCAGCTACTGCTATCTTTGCACCCATCGAAGGATTAAGATACACATACCTTGAATTGCAATCGGTTTTCATTGCGAGAGCTTTATTGATATCTTTAATGAGGATGACTGCTGAATCACTGCCGGGACCAACAATTGTATTTGTACGAACCATCGAATCATATTGTTCGTAGATCCATCTTTTTGACGCAATATTGGGTGAAGAAATCATCTTAAGAAATGATGTTTCGATATCTACAGAGGGTAGAGAATTATAATCAAATGCCGATAAAACTTCCGGATACTCGGGCTTTTTTGATTCACGAATATAGACAGGAGCACCACCGCCAAGAACTAAATCATACGGGTTAACATCAGCCTTAATTTCACCCTGATATTCAATAATTAACCGACTTTCATCTATTACTTCACCGATAATAGAGCAGTTTAAATCCCATTTATCAAATATTCTTTTTATTTCTGCTTCACAGCCTTTTTTACCAACTACGAGCATCCTTTCCTGACTCTCGGAAAGCATTAACTCGTATGCGGTCATTCCTGATTCCCGTGCTGGGGCATTATCAAGATTGATACGCATTCCTGACTGTCCTTTTGCACTCATTTCTGAAGTAGAACATGTGATTCCTGCGGCACCCATATCCTGAATCCCGATAATTAAATCATTCTTAATTATCTCAAGAGTTGCTTCTAAAAGAAGTTTCTCGGTAAATGGGTCGCCAACCTGAACGGATGGTCGCTTGGATTCAGATTTCTCAGTTATTTCTTCAGAGGCAAAAGTTGCACCATGGATACCGTCCCTGCCGGTTGACGATCCAACGATAAATACCGGACTACCTGCGATTTTTGCTATAGCGGAGGCAGTCTGTCCGACTTTAACAATTCCCACAGACATAGCATTTACCAGAGGGTTGCCCTGATAGCATTTATCAAAATAAACCTCACCTGCAACAGTTGGCACACCAAAACTATTTCCATAGTCACCAATACTGCGTACAACACCATCAACAAGAAATCTGGTGCGTGCATCATCAGGATTCCCAAACCGCAATGAGTTTAAGGAAGCTATCGGTCGGGCGCCCATTGTAAAAATATCTCTTTGTATTCCTCCAACACCGGTAGCCGCGCCCTGATACGGCTCAATAGCAGAAGGATGGTTATGTGATTCAATTTTAAATGCTACTGCCCAACCATCGCCAATGTCAACAAGTCCGGCATTTTCTTCACCAGCTCCGACAAGCAATCTGCCACCTGAACGGGGAAGAGTTTTTAATTGAGCAATGGAATTTTTATAACTGCAGTGCTCACTCCACATTACAGAAAAAATACCTAACTCAGTGAAAGTTGGTACTCTACCTAAAAGGGTTAAAATCTTGTTATATTCCTCCTCAAGCAATCCATGTTCTAACGCAAGTTGAAGAGTAACTTCGGGTTCTTTTTTCATATACTTTACTTAATTTTTCAGTGGCTCAGCAGGTAACTCATGACTTAAACAGTGAAGCGTCCCTAATCCCCAAACCAAATCGACAGAATTTATTCCTACAACCTTTCTTTCCGGAAAGAGTTCTGTAAGAATTCCTAATGCTAATTTATCATTTACATCGTTAAAAGTGGGCACCAGAACAGTTTCATTACAAATTAAAAAATTCGCATAACTTGCCGGTAACCTCATTCCATCGAAAATCAATGGCTCCGGCATTGGAAGGGGAATTACATTTACTTTACTTCCGTCTTCAAGTTTAGCTGATTGAAGTCTTTCAAAATTTTCTTCAAGAATACGGTAATTTTCATCTTTACTATTTTTTTCCCAGCATAAAACTACTGAGTCACGGTTTATGAATCTGCAAACATCGTCAATATGTCCGTGCGTATCGTCGCCAATAATTCCATCTTTAAGCCAGATGATATTTGAAACACCCAAATATTGTGAAAAAGCATCCGCATAATCCGATTTTGTGAAGCCGGGATTTCTTACCTGAATACTGGGATGTAGAAGGCATTCCTCTGTAGTTATTATTGTACCATTACCGTTAGTGTCAATTGCTCCTCCTTCGAGAGTAATTCTCCGATTCTTGTAAATTGGATCAACAAGGGGAATCGTAAGTCGTCTTGAGAGGAAAGAGGGGAGAGTTTTATCTTTCTTCCAGTTATCATATTTTGCCCAGGCATTAAATGAAAAATGAACAAAAGTCCTCGAAGAAGAATTTTCATTTGTCTCCAAAATTGTAATCGGAGCTGAATCCCTCATCCAGTTTCTATCAAGAATTTTTTCCAGAAACATCACATTATTCATATTGACACTATTCTTCAAAAGATAACCCATACATCGGGTTTTTTCTTTTTTATCGGGGACAAGTAAAATTACTTTTTCATCCGAAGCTATTTTTTTAATTATTTCAGTATAAACCCAAAATATCGGAGTGAATTTACCGGGCCAATCAGACTTATTAAAAGGCCATGCTAATATTATTGCCTCCTGTTTTTCCCACTCTGCAGGAAACCGTTTGATTGTATTATTCATCAATAAACCTGGATGTTATGTTATTATATGATTCAATTCTTCGGTCTCTAAAGAATGGCCAGTTTCGACGGACATCTTCAAGATATTCCAGATCAATTTCAGCAATCAGAATTTCTTCATTATCATTCGAGGCACGACATAATAATTCACCTTGTGGCCCTGCAATAAATGATGATCCCCAAAATTCGATTCCGCCATCTCCGTCAGGTTTTTTTTCAAAACCAACCCGATTTACTGAAGCCACATAAACACCGTTTGCTACTGCATGACCCCGCTGTACAGTAATCCATGCATCTAATTGTTTGGAGCCGAATTCTTCTTTTTCATAGGGATGCCAACCAATCGCCGTTGGATAAAATATTGTAGTTGCCCCTTTTAATGCGGTTAATCTGGCGGCTTCAGGATACCATTGATCCCAGCAAATAAGCGAACCAAATGTCCCCACAGAGGAGTTGAAACTTTTATATCCTAAATCACCCGGAGTGAAATAAAACTTTTCGTAATACGAAGGGTCATCGGGTATATGCATTTTTCTATATAAGCCAAGAAAAGAACCATCATTTTCAATGACTATAACTGAGTTATGATAAATTCCTGGTGCACGCTTTTCAAATATCGGGAGAATTAATACTACTCCAAGATCATTCGCAATTTTGCGGAATAGCTTTGCCGAAGGACCATCCAGCGGTTCTGCCATATCAAAATAAGCAACATCTTCCTTTTGACAGAAATATTGAGAACGGTAGAGTTCAGGGAGACAAACTATTTCAGCGCCCTCTTTTACTGCCTGTTTAACCCACATTGCGGCTTTTTTCATGTTCGAATCTATGTTCTCAGAAACTGAAAACTGCGTTAAACCAATCTTATAATTCTTTTTATTTCTTTTTGTCATCTTTTTTCATTTAATAATTGTGAATTTACGAAAATTCATACTTTCAGTTTGTTTCGAAGTTACTTTCTTTATAGATTTTTCCATTTTCATCATATTCTATACTTCTTACTAATCTCCCCATTTTGTAAGTCTCCTTAAACCAAATTTTACCATTTTCCCGGTAAATATATGTTTCTCCATCGAGCTCATTATTGGTATAAAATTGTTTTGTCCACAAATTACCATTTTCATAATATGACTCAAAACCGCCCTGAATTTTTCCTTTTTTATAAATCATTTTACTCTTTAATTGTCCGGATTCATAGTAGGAGAGTGAAATAGAATCAGGTTTGCCATAAAAAAAGTACTTGTGGTGTTTCAATTTACCGGAGGGCCAATATTCCTTTGCTTCACCATGGAGAATACCTTCCATATAATACCATTCTGATGAGATTACTCCATTTTCATAGTAAAAGGTTGTCTTTCCCTCCTGCATTCCGTTATTAAACTCCGATACTGAAAGAATATTGCCTGAAGGAAAATATTGTTATCCGGTTCCTACTTTTTTTCCTTTCTCGAACATGACTTTACCCAGTTTCTCACCGGATTCATGGTAAGAAATATATAATCCCTCCATTAAACCATCTTTGTAGTTCACTTTCTCTTTTAAACTTCCAGATTCATAAAAGGATTGAAACAGACCGTTTAATTTATTATTTTGATATTCAGAAGAAACACTTAGTATTCCGGACTCATAGTATTGACGAAACAAACCATCATATTTTCCGTAGAAATAAGTCTGAACTTCCTTTAATATTCCCGACGGATAGTAATATTTCCAGGTTCCGTGCTTAATATCATCTAAATAACTTTCTATTGATTTAATTCGGCAAGAATCATAATAAGTAATTAATTGCCTTTCCTGCCCGTTGGAGTATATGAATCCAATTAGCAGAAAAAATATAATCTTTTTATTCATATTTTATCAATTCCCTGAATGATCCATCATCATTGAAAACTTTTTTACTTTTTCTAACTCCCGAGTCATAATATTCCTCCGCAATTAAAACCCCGAAAGTGTTGTAATCCTTTGTAAAACCATCAAGTGTTCCATTTTTATAATACTCCGAACGCTTTATAACGCCATTACGATGAAAATAGGTTTTTTCTCCTTCCGGAACTCCATTAACAATTGTTTGTTGAGAAATTAATAATCCTTCCGGTGAATATTTTTTTAACTCACCATTAATAACAGAATTGGTTTTACTCGTTACAGTATCCTGAAAACCATTTATGTAATAAGTGATATAAACTCCATTTGCCGTGTTACCTTGATACATCTCCTCAGAAAATAATTCTCCTGAGGGATAATACTTTTTCTGAATACCGATTGGACTGCCATCCAAAAAATCAACTTCAGAAAGTAAAGTGCCGTTATCATAAAACCGATAAACTCTTCCCATAATTTTACCATTGATGTAAGTACCTTCTTCAAGTAAATATCCGGAAGGATAGTATTTAAAGTATTTTCCTGTCCGGATTCCGTCTTTTATTGTATATTCTTCTTTAAGTATTCCGTTGGGATAAAAATCTTTATAGAATTGTTCATCTGAAGATTTTACGCCTAAATAATCAAATCTGGTTCTTTCGAGCAGGATGCCATTTTCATAGCGATCTTTTACCCGTAAATCTCCCGCACTATCATATATTAACAATTCGCCAATGAGTTTATCTTTTTTATACACGGCATTAACGGCTATTTTACCATTTTCATGATAAACGATAGAAGGTCCATCAAGTAGATCTTCGGAAAAATTTTTTTCTACCTCAACTTTCCCGGAAATGTAATAAGTGAAAGATTTACCATTTAAATTGCCATTACGGTACATCCACTCCCCCTGAAGCTCACCGGATTTGTAAAATGTTTTTGTTATACCTTCGAGTTTTCCATTCTGATAGTTTTGTATAGCCCACAATTCCCCCGATTCATAGTACCAATGTTGTTCACCCTCTCGTTTCCCATCAACATAATTCCAGCGGATTGAAAGTGACCCATTTTCAAAATACCAATAGGAGTAACCAGATTCTGCTCCCTGTAAATAATTCCATTCTTTCCACAAGGTACCATTCGGGTAAAACTCAAGGTATTTACCATCAGGTTTACCATTGAGATATTCACCCCATGTTTTCATTTTACCATTCTCATAGTAAGTTATTATTGTATCCTTAACAGAAAAAGCTAATGATGGTAGGTTGTAGGAACTAAAAACTAAAATACAGATAATAAGATGTCTGTTCAATGCCTTATATTTAAATTGGCAAAATCGCAAAATCCTGCCCGAATAATTTTTATGAAAATAATTTATTTTAATCTTAAAGATAGTGATGCACGAGTTATTAATAAATGGAAAATCTGAACCTCTGATTGAGGAAGAGATTTTTCTTATTGACCATCACGACTCATTTACATTTAACCTTTTTCAACTCCTTGGTAAGTACTTTAAACACATCCGCATTCTTCAAACAGGGGAATTTAACCTTAGTGATATTGCCGGGGAGAATCCACTAGCAATTGTCTTATCTCCGGGTCCGGGACACCCTTTAGAAAAAGATGAAACAATGAAAGTAGTAGAGTATTTTTCACACAAGTGTGCCATTTTTGGTGTTTGCCTTGGAATGCAAATAATTGTATCACACTTTGGTGGTAATATAATCCAGTCCGGCGCCCCGAAACATGGAAAAATTTCCCGGGTTCTTCATAATTCGATGGGTTTATTTACTGACATTCCGCAATTATTTAATGTGACGAGATATCATTCATTGATTGCAGAGGAAAAAACGATGAATAGAAATCTTCGGGTAGATGCAAAGTCTGAGGATGGAATAATTATGGGTATAAGCCATACTCAGCTACCTGTTTGCGGAGTTCAATATCATCCGGAGGCATATCTGACTGAGTATGGCTCACACTTAATTAGAAATTGGATAAAATTATATCTAACGAATCGATAACATAAATATCAAATTTAAATTCCTATTTTAACAAATGCATTTTAATCGTTCGACGACCAAAACTTCCTTCAAACGAAGCGAGATACATACCTGATGGCAGATTTTCTGCATTAAACTCATATTCATAAGAACCGGCATCAAATACTTTTTCAGTCAATATTTTAACGAGCTCACCTGTTGCATTGAATATTTTTATACTAATATGATCCGGCGTCGATAATTGAAACCTAAGTTTCGTGGTTGGATTAAATGGATTGGGGAAATTCTGATCTATTGAAAAACTGAAATCTGCTGTTTTATCAATAAGAACCTGAATTGGCTCTTGCTCGTTTCTGGTGCCATCAAAATCAATTTGTACTAATTTATAATACTTAGTATCGTTTGTGTAATTTCTATCGAGATAAGTATAATTGCGGTTTGATGTTGTGGTACCATGCCCTTCAATAAAATCCACATACTTCCAATCAATCTTGTTTTCCGAGGAATATAATTCAAATCCTTTATTATTTAACTCTGTTGCTGTTGTCCAATTGAGGATTACCTGATTATTGAGGAATTTTGCAGTAAATGATGTCAACTCAACAGGAAGAGGATTATCAAGTGTAAAATCAACAATAAATAATCCTGATTGAATGTCCGAGATAATAGCATTTCCTGAGGGAAGATATGGATAAACACCCCATGCGCCGTTGTAAGTGCCACTATTACCGGGATAAGTATCGTACCAGCCTACACGAACAGGGGAAAGGGGATTCGTTAGGTCGAGTACTACATAACCGTCTTTGTAGTAAGAAATATGAGCATATTTTCCTTTGACAAAAATATTGTGTACCGGAGAATCTCCGGGCATTTGCCATTGACTAACAACAAGATTCCAGGTTGTTCTATCCTGCAAATCCCAAACAGTAACATCACGAACATTAAATTCTTCTGCCGCAATAAAATATCGTTTATCCTCGGTCAGCCAACCACTATGGGCGTAGATACCGGGCAGGGCACTGCTCATGCTTATTCTCACCGGATTTGATTTATTTGTTACATCGATAAGATCATAAGTGTCATCAGATGAAGCATAGACAGTATCGTTATAAACATAAATGTCGTGTATATATCCACTTTGTGTATAATAGGATTTTCTGACAGGAAGTATTGGATTTGCCAAATCGAGTATATGCATACCTCCACCATTCCCGGTTCCAACAACATAGGCATATCCATTTTCAATTGTAATATTATGAGCAGTGGTAAAGTATGTGGTATTTGTTGCAACAAGTCTGGCAGTATCAGGTAATTCTGAAAGGTCAATAATTTGTAAACCTGTACCGGCACCGGTGCCCTCAGTAACAACATAGGCGTAATGGAGGTGAGTTTTCATTTCACGCCAGATTGAATTTGGTCCCGGGATAAAAGCTTTTTGAACAGGATTTGCAGGATTAGTTACATCAATTATTGAAGTTCCATGCTGAACACCCAGAATTGCATATTCACGCCCATTTGCCGCATATCCCCATATGTCACTGTAGGCTCTGCCGCTATATGGCTTCAACTGTCCGAGAAGCACTGTGTTTTGATTTTGTGCACTTATCGATATATTGAATAAAAGTGTAATGCTAAAAAAGAAATTGAAGCTTCTCAACTTTACCTCTTCATTTTGAGTAAATAATTTTGACTATCCGCATGGATGAATAACTTTTAATTTCAACAAAAAATATTGCACTGGCGGCAGACACATTAGAAATTGAATGAAAAGGAACTCCAACAATGTGTTCTCCGATAGTGTAATATGTATTTGGAAGGGTGAAAACTAATTCACCCAATATGTTAAATATTCTAATTGAAAGATGAGAGTTATATAGTAACGAAAACCTAATCGAAATATAAGAGTTAAAAGGATTTGGAAAAACATCTACGAGGAGATTATTTTGTACCGTTTTTTCGTCTGTTTCGTGCCGGATATCGGTTGCCACCCTTTGATTTTTGAAGAATACAAGTCCCCCTTTAACTGTTCCAAGTAGAATATCTAAATCTGTGTCATTGTCTAAATCGAGAAAATAAGGAGTAGCCTCTTTACCGGAAAATTTGGTAATTTCAGTAGTAATCAAATTCCAGACCGGGTTAAGTGGCGTTCCGTAATTTTCGTAATAGAATAGTTGGCCAACTCTGTTTCCAACAATCAAATCAAATTTTGTGTCATTGTTAAAGTCAGCGATTTGGGCAGATGAATTATCGCCAACATCTATTCCTGAAAAGTATTGTGGATATTTTTCAAAGACCGGCAAACTATTAAGCAATCCGGTATTTTTATAAAAAACTAACTTACCGTTGAAACCTCCTAAAATAAGATCCACCAAGCCATCATTATCTAAATCTTTTAATGCAAGTCTAGCCAATAATCCTGCATCTATAACCTGATTTGCGGCATCCAATAATAATGATACAGAATCAAATTGAGGATTATTTGCACTTCCTGAATTTTTGTAATAGACGATAGTACCATCAAATCTACCGAGTAATAAATCAAGATCACTATCATTATCGAAATCTGCAAAAGCGGGTGCATTTGATAGTTCAGACTTAATATTACTAAACATTGAATCGGAAAACTCAAACGCAGGATTTTGCTGAGTTCCAATATTTCTGAAATATCGAAGTCCGCCCTGAGGGTTTGTTGAGTAGCCAACAATCAGATCCATATCACCGTCATTATCTAAATCGAC
Source organism: uncultured Ignavibacteriaceae bacterium (assembly GCA_964438715.1). Taxonomy (GTDB): domain Bacteria; phylum Bacteroidota; class Ignavibacteria; order Ignavibacteriales; family Ignavibacteriaceae; genus CAYTLQ01. The sequence continues at coordinate 9,623 of CAYTLQ010000149.1, read as the reverse complement.
AGAAACCGGCACACTCTGTGTTGATACATCAAAAGTAAATAAATAATCATCCGTGATTTTTCTAAAATCGTATGAGGTGCTGTTTCCGATATTTTTAAAGTGAATTAATGACTGAGGAACGGTTGGGTCATATAATACCGAAACAAATAAATCAGGATCACCGTCATTATCTATATCTGAAAGTCTCGGCATATTAAAACCACTTGTAATAAGACTATCAGCATTTACAGGGAATACCGATGAAGTTACCTCAAAAAACGGAACTGAAGCAGTGCCGTTATTTTTGATCAAATACAAGCTTCGACTAAAAAAGTCACCCCAAAGCAAATCAAAATCACCATCATTGTCCAAATCTCCAAACTCTATAGAGCTTGCTCCGTGTCGGTTTTTTTTACCACCACTAATTATGAGAATGTTCTGCCAAAAGTCAGTTATAAATTTATAGACAGGGTAAGTAGGGGAGCCCACATTTTCATAAAAATACAGTGTGCCCGCAGAATTTCCTGAAATAAAATCTTTATCACCGTCATTATCAACATCACAAAATGCGGGATTACTTGCACTTTCACTAAATATCAGATTTCCCAAAGTATCTTTCAGGCTATCCGTTTCAAGTGTAAAAAATGGAGTATGTATAGTCCCTGTATTTTTATATAAACGAATAAGGCTGTTTTCTGTGCCTGTGAAATAGTCGAAATCATTATCATTATCGATATCGGTAAAATAGAACCAGTTGATTGGGTGGAAACCTTGAGGTGAATTTAACTCAAGGAGAAATTCTGCATTTTGTGGTGAGCCTGTATTTTTAAAGTATAAAAATGATCCATCGCTATTCAAAACAAACAGATCGGGATCAGTATCAGCATCAATATCAACAAACTGAAATTCCGGATTATTCAAGCCACCGGAGAAAACATTTTTGTATTCTTTGCCAGATGATAATATTTTAATACCCCCGATTTGTCGCTCAAAAGGCTGGGCAATAATAAAATTGGCGATTGAAATAGTCAATAAGATTGACCGTATGCTCATTTGATAAAAAATCTATTAACTTTTGTTTACTCTTTTTGAAACAAATAAAGAAGTGTATCGCCAATTCTTCTGAAAGGCTCAATCTTAAACTCTATAATATCCTGTTCTTCGGTCTGGATGGATCGTTCAACTAATAAAATTCCGGATTCTGTTAAAATGTCATTTTCCTGAATATGGCGTACAACATCGTGTATGTCAAACTCAAAAAATGGCGGATCTGCGAGAATCATATCATATTGCCCGGGAAAACATTTTTTAACATGTTGTAACGCTGAAGTTTTGAAAAGGCGACATTGATTCTGTAATGAAAGAAGAAGAATATTGTTTTGAAGATTTTTGTACGGAACATAGTTCCTTTCGACGAAATCAACGGACTCTACACCACGACTTAAAGCCTCAAAGCCCAAAGCTCCACTCCCTGAATAAAGATCCAGAACCCTGACACCATTGAAATCCATCCGATTATTAAGGTAATTAAAAATACTTTCCCGTACTCGTTCGGTAGTTGGTCGTGTAAGTTCGCTATGAGGAGCGTTTATAAATCTTCCACGAAATACACCGGAAGTTATTCGGAGTCGCATATTAAACTAATCGGTAACATGCCCCTGATGAGGCAGTGAAGTTAAAAAATCGTTCTTTCAGTAAACGGGAATTTTGCAGTTTTGGGTTGATAGGGATCTTTTTAAATGGATTAATTGCCTGAAAAGAAAGACCGGTCTGCTTTTTCAATCCTTCAATCATTGATGGTGTAATGCGATCACCCTGAAGCACAAAAGAATTAATCAAATTGGGGTTATAACCATAATCAGAAATCAGCTTTAATTCATTGACTATGGTCGCAGGAATAACAGAGGCATTTGAAATATGAACAATTTTAAGATATTCAGGAATACCTCCGAAGAGTAATTCAAATGACAATGACTCATCCGAGAGATAAAAACTTGCAACAAGACCTTCTTTTGAGGATGGGTAATTAAGAAACAAGGCTTTATCTGCATGGAAATGTGCGTAGTCAACACCCTGTAGTTGAATTGAATTCTTTATTAAAAATCCTTCTACTATTGCAATATATTTCCGTTTTAACGCCAAAACAATCGCATTTCGTGAGGAATCTTTTACATCCCGATCAAAGTATTGCAAGATATAATCAGAAAAGTCAATATCCGGATAGAGAACGGAAAATTCCCATCGGAGTTCATTGAGAACATCCTGATGCATAAGCGTACTGTCCACTGGTAAAGTTAAAATCCGAAAAAACGATGCAGGAAGACTTACAAAGGCATTGGAAGAGTGAATCTGATGGCGTGAGAGAATTTCATCAAAGGTAACTTTAAGCAAGGATATAATCTTGGTTTCTTTATCCGAAATAAAGTTAATTTTTTCAGGATAATAGGCTTCATCTAAATGGTTTAAAATAAACTCATTTTTTATGTAACAGATTTCAGTAAACTGCATTTTATCTGCCGAGAGATAAACACCTATTCTATTATATTGTTCGTTCATTAGTTCTTATCTCCAACGGTAACAAGGTCTTGCAGTTTTTGAAACTTTTTTTGTCCAATACCTTTAATGTTTAATAATTCATCTATATCTCGAAATTTACCATTCCGGGATCTGTATTCTATGATTAATTCAGCTGTCTTTATACCTATTCCTGGCAATTTGTCAAGTTCTTCAATAGTTGCCGTGTTAATGTTTACTTTCGTACCATTAATTATAGAAAAAACTTTTTGTGGCTTATCAGCTGATGGATTAAAATTATTAAGACCCGGTGAAATGTTTTTCTCAGGAGCCATTAATGCTGAAAAAAATAAGCTATCCTCAGCATTTGAGTAAACATCTCCGGGTACTTTTGTTTGATAGCCGGATAAACTTATTACCACTCCTGTCAAAACCATAATGGAAAAGAACAACAGAACCTTTACTTCAACTAAAGTAAAGCCGGAGGAATATATAAAGTGTTTTATTATCTGTTTCAATTTAATGGGACGGTTTATAAACCGAATTTCTTAAAAAAACTATTCCCGTTCCCTTCACTATTCGGATTAATGTTTGGCTGTTGTTGAAGTTCCTTTAAAAGCTCTTTCTCTTTTTGATTAATCTTTTTTGGTACCAAAACATTAACCCGAACCAATTCGTCACCGGAACCATGTTTGTTCAAATGCTGGATTCCTTTTTCACGCATTCGTAAAAGTTTTCCGGGTTGAGTACCAGCCTCAATCTTCAAACGCGCTTTACCGGAGAGTGTAGGTACTTCCACCTCAGTACCCAAAACTACATCGGGGAATGATATATACAAATCATAGATAATATCATCACCTTCACGGGTAAAATATTCATGAGGGACTTCCTGAAAGATAACTAATATATCACCGGGAGTTCCGCCGCGAAGTCCGGCATTTCCCTCACCTCGTAAGGTCATGTAACTGCCTTCCACTACACCGGCAGGTACATTAATTTTCACAGTTACTTCGTCATGTACTCTTCCATCACCAGAGCAATTTCTGCAAGGTTTATCAACTACGACACCCTCACCATTACAGTTTGCACAAGTCTGTATATTAACAAACTGGCCAAAAACAGAACGGGAAACATTTCTGATTTCTCCTGAGCCTGAACATACGGGACAGGTTTTTGTAGATAAACCTCCCTCAGCGCCACTCCCATTACAACTTTCACACTTGACATACTTTTTAATTTTCAGTTTTTTAGTTGTACCGGTAGCTATTTCCTCAAGTGTGAGTTTTAATGTTACTTTTAAATCAGAACCTGGCGAACCTTGTCCACGGCGACGGCCACTCCGTCTTTGAGACTGTCCTCCACCAAAAAAATCATCAAATATTGATGAGCCACCGAATATATCCGAAAAATGAGAAAAGATATCATTAACATTACTGAAACCATGGAAATCCTGGCCGCCTCTGAGACCGCTATGGCCAAATTTATCATATTTGGCGCGTTTTTCGTCGTCGCTCAGAACTTCATAGGCTTCAGTTGCCTCCTTAAATTTTTCTTCGGCTTCTTTTTCAGGATTTCTGTCCGGATGATATTGTAAGGCTAATTTTCGATAAGCTTTTTTAATTTCATCTTTGGTGGCGTTTTTCGATATTCCCAAAACCTCGTAATAATCTCTTTTATTCATTTTTATTTATTTTCCCTTTCTGAGTTTTCATTCGAGACCTGAGAATCGTCATTAGTTGCTGGCGCTGTCGCAACAATTACCTGTGCGTGACGCAGAACTTTATCTTTGTACATGTATCCGCTCTGAACTTCCTGAAGAACAGTATTAGGTACTGCATCTGTTGTTTCTTGCTGCATAAGAGCATCATGCAGGTTGTAATCAAACTGTTCTCCTACGGATACGAACTTTTTCACACCCTGGTCTTCGAGTGTCTTAATGAACTTATCATAAATGAGCTTAATTCCACTTACAATACTTTTTACATCGGTATTCTCATTGATATGCTGAAGAGAGCGTTCAAGATCATCAACTGTATTAAGGATCTTTACTATAAACGGTTCTGCCGCATACCGAATCAGGTTAGACTGTTCGAGTTCTGTGCGTCTTTTATAATTTTCAAATTCGGCAACTTTACGAATAAATTTATCTTTTTGGTTTTGTAATTCTGCTTCCAGTTCTTTGATTTTTGCATCCCGGGTTACTAGTTCATTTTTCAAATTATTTAAATTTTCAGTTTCAGAACTGTTTCCCGAAGTATAATCATTAACACTATCATTTGAAACATTTTCAGCAACATTTTTCATCTCATCAGTTACATTATTTTTCGTTTCATTCATTGAACATTTTACCTTTCTAATTTCTCATCAGGGTTTCTTTAAAATATCGGTTAACATTGTAGAAATATAATTAATTATAGCTACAACTTTTGCATATTCCATCCTTTTGGGACCTATAACACCAAGAGTGCCTTTAATGTCTCCTATTGAATATTCTTTTGTAACCAGGCTGTATTCATCTAACTGTGAAAGAGCATTCTCGGAACCGATAGTAATGTTAGGTCCTATACCGGTATTTTCCGTGGTTCTATCAAAAACATGTACAATAATATTTTTATTCTCAATGAGTTCTATAATACTTTGAAATTTTTCAGGATTTTCAAATTCGGGTTGTTTTAATAAATTCGATGTACCGGATATTATCACCTTGTCCGATTGTTTAGAATCCCCGAAAATTTTGTCTATGGAATCAAAAAACAGAGTAAGTATAGGTTGCTCGTCAAGTAAAACATCTTTGAGTCTTTCACGAAAAGAACTTCGTATTTCAGCGAGAGAAAGACCGGCAAGTCGCTCATTTAACAATGATTCAACCTGTCCCACCTGTGACCTTTTTACTTCCTCTTTCAATTCCAGTGTAATAGTCTTTACCAGTCCTGCCCGAATGCTGATAACTACTAAAAATCGTGATGCAGAGAGTTCAACAATTTGAATTTTCTCAAGTGTGCCGCTATCCAGGCGCGGGTATAAAACACAGGCCAACTGGTTAGTAATGGTACTGAGAATTCTGGAAACAATATTCAACAATTCGTCATGTTGATTACTGTAACTTTCAAGCTGATTATGAATGGCTTCTTTCTGTTGATTATTCAGATCTTCAACTTCCATAAGAGAATCAACATAAAAGCGATATCCTTTGTCAGTAGGAACTCTTCCCGCGGAGGTGTGGGGGTGATTTATAAATCCCGATTCCTCTAAATCGGACATAATATTCCTTACAGTCGCCGGAGAGTAACCGATATTGTATTTTTTGGTTACATTTCGCGACCCAACCGGAGAAGCAGTGAGTATAAACTGCTGTACGATATACCGAAGGACAGATTTTTCTCTGTCTGTAAGTTCTTCTTTCAAATCCTAAAAATTTTAAAAATTTTAAAACCAAATATAATGAATTCAGATATTATTGGTGAGGTAATTAGACGGTGCAAACCATAATTCGTAGCATTAATATTTTTTATCCTAAAAAGCTTTTCCTGATATTTTTCAGGTCATGTTCAAATTACGGTAGTTAATTTTTGTATTTTTACTGTAAAAATTACTGGAGATGCTAATGCAGGATTCTTATAAGATAGCGGGAGTTGATATTGAAGCTGGTGATGAGACAGTAAGTCGGATAAAAGGGCACGCGCGGGCTACCTTCACAAAAGGAGTGTTGACCGATATAGGAATGTTTGGTGCTTTTTATCAGCCCGATTTTTCTCAATACTCAGAACCGGTCTTAGTATCAAGCGTTGATGGAGTTGGAACAAAATTAAAAATTGCAATTTTACTCGATAAACATGACACTATTGGCAGAGATCTGGTGAACCACTGTGTGAACGATATTGCTGTTTGTGGTGCCGAGCCGCTTTTCTTTTTAGACTATTTTGCCTGTGGTAAACTTATACCCGAAAAAGCTGAAAAGATAATTAAAGGATTTGCAGATGCCTGTAAGGAAAATGATTGTGCTTTAATAGGAGGGGAAACTGCTGAAATGCCGGGATTATACAGTGAGGAGGACTACGACTTATCCGGAACAATTGTTGGGATAGTAGAAAAATCAAAAATTATTGATGGCAGAGACATCTCAGAGGGGGACATAATGATCGGGATACCTTCCTCGGGTTTGCATACTAATGGATACTCTCTGGCGAGAAAAGTACTATTGGAAAAGTATAGTGTCTTCGATTACATAGAAGGTTTTCAGCAGTCGATTGGCGAAATTTTACTTACTACGCACAAATCATACCTGAAGTTAATTAGGGAATTAAAAAATAATTTTCATATAAAGGGTTTTTCTCATATTACCGGAGGAGGAATAGAGGGGAATACTTATCGGATAGTTAAAGGAGGACTTAAATTATCGGTAGCTTGGGATTCATGGGATTGGCCGATAATATTTAAACTCATACAGCAAACCGGCAATATAACCAATGACGAAATGCGCAGAGTATTTAATTTGGGTATAGGGTTAGTTGCAATAGTTGATCCCAACGATGTTGAAGCAGTTCTTCAGAAAGTCAATGATTTTGGTGAGGATGCAAAAATTATTGGTAAAATCACCAGGTAAATATTTGGATTATGAAGTGTGTAGTATTCATTCTGTTCTTTTTTGTAAATACTATTTTTTCACAAGAGAAGTTAATACTTACCTATATAAATTACTCCGAATCAGAAGGAAGAGTTGCCCTTTATAACGAAAGTACCGGTGAGCTAACTGATCTTGGATTTAATGGTACAATGCTTCCGGTGCAATTTGGGAAAAAGGTTTTTTTTAACAGCGATAATCTCATCTGGTCATGTACATCGGAGGGTGAGGAATTACAGCGCATTGGAAGAGGTTTTCGCATCAGTACTTCCTACTCGGGGAAATATTATTCATATTATGATACTGATGGAATATATGTTGCGGATTCATCTCATAAAATTATAAAAATAATTGAGGTAAATGCATTCACCGATGTAACGCCAACATGGTTACTAAATGATTCTGCTCTGGCTTATTATGATCAGGAAAAAGATGAATGTAAAATATTTTTCTTGTACAATGACAGCATAGCAACATTTGGGGCTATGGCTTATCAACCTGTACAGCAACCCCGGGGGAGTTTAATAGCGTATAATCAGGCTGAAGCGGGTGGCGGATATAGTATAATTCTGAGAGATGGTATAGATACTGATGCATCTGTCATAAAAATTAATACTAATTATGTTAATTCACTTATTCCTCATTGGTCTGACTCCGGAGAATATCTGGCATTCATTACAATATTACCTGATTCTTTACAACCGGAAAACTCAGATATGTATCGAGGTCAGCTTGTTCTTTACAATCCAATTTCTCAACAATCAAAAATACTCACCTCCGATTTTGGTTATACAGATCAGGTTTATCCGCAGTTTTCTTTCAGTTCTGATGGCAGATTTATTTATTACACGGCAATAGCTGCGAATGGGTATGGAGAAATTAAAAAAGTAGAAATCGCTACTTCAAAAACTTTTCCGTTAAATATTCAAGGTTGCGAAGATGTGAGATTGCCGATAGTTTACCGAACGAGATAATTTACTTCCTGTAAGAAGAGGCAATACTGAAAAGTCCCCATAAAGTTAAATCAGGAAATACAGTTGTAATAATACCATGTCTGATTTGATGCATAATCAAATGACTGTTGCCACCTGTTAAAACCAAATGCGGACGGTCAGAAAAAGTTTCAACCAAATATTGTATATATCGCTCAATAAGACCAATTGTTGAAAAAATTATTCCTGTGTAAATATTAGTGGCTGTATCGGTCCCGGGTAAGTTTTCTTTAATTTCAAGATTTATCCGGGGAAGATTACCGGTGGCTCGAACCAGAGAGTCCCGCATTGTTGTTAAGCCGGGCATAATACTGCCGCCTGTAAAAGCTCCATCAGGGGATAGAATATTTAATGTGGTGGCTGTTCCACAGTCACAGATTATGTAGGCAGGACTGTTACCTGTTGTGGAAAGCTGAAAATATCTCCTCACTGCTTCAACAGAGGCAATCCGGTCGGTTCCCAAAGTATCCGGTGATTTGTATTTGATTTCAAAAGATAATCTGGAGTGAGGGGAGATTAATTCGATCATCGATGATTGAAGAAATGGAAATGCCTGAAGTAAGCTCTCGAAATTTTTCTGATTAACACTGGAACAAAAATATGATTGTGAATTTTGAATCAATACATCGATTTCTTTGCTCCAAGTATTTTCAAATGTACATCTTTCTATCAGTCTCTCGTCCGAAAAAAAGCCTAATTTTGTTCTGGTATTTCCTACATCAATACAGCAAATCATAGAGAAATTGTTACATCTCCATTACTGATTCGTATCACTTTCTCTCCCGTATTGAGAAGCAATTCACCTTCATCGGAAATACCTTCCATAATTCCAATTAAGGATTTATTTTCATTTTTTACTTCAATTTTTTCATTAATCATTTTGCATTTCTTCCGCCAGTCACTTAGAATTGTACCCGGCGAAGACAGCACTAAATCAATACTTTCTTCGAAAAAATTTAAAAACTCGGCTAAAAGTTTTTCCCTCTCCATTGGCAGTCCAAGTTCTAAAATAACAGAGGTAGGAGGGAAGTGAAAATCTCCCATAAAATGAGATTGATTAACATTAATGCCAATACCGGCAACTATTTTTTTTAATTTTTCACCGGAAAACTGAGTTTCAATCAGAATACCACTTATTTTCTTTTTATTTACCAGAACATCATTTGGCCATTTAAGATCAGTGTTTAATAAACATACAGAATCGATACTTTTGGCTACTGTTAATGAAATAGTTAAATTAATTAAGAATAAAGGTATTTCAAGAATTTTAGGGTGATTAAGTAAAAGCGAAAATGTGAGGTTTTGACCTTTTGAACTATACCAATTTCGGTTGAATCTGCCCCTGCCATTAAGTTGTTTTTCAGCAAGTGCAACAGTTCCATTTGGTAGGTTTTTATTAGTTGCGTCAAGTAAATAATTATTTGTTGAATCTATTTCTTCAAGATAAATAAAGTTCCTGCCAGCCCATTCGGACTCAAGTTTTAATTCAAATAGCTCTAAATCAAATTCGCTGGTTG
>CAYTLQ010000148.1:0-4865 GCA_964438715.1 uncultured Ignavibacteriaceae bacterium | reverse complement strand
CTCTATGGTATTCGGACTCAGAAATTAGTCTTTCGGAAAGTGCCTCCGAAACCTCATCCCCTTTTCGTAATCCAATATCATAGACGCTTTTTTTTGAAACAATAAGCTGTCGGTTATCATCAAATACTATTTTGGCCTTATCATCACCAACAGCAACTATCTGAACAATTTTCAATTTCTAAATCTTAGCTTTTTGTTTTTTTCTCTTTTATATTTGGCTTAGTGTCATCACTATCCTTAACAGGCTCTTTTGCACTTTCGGATTTGACCATGCCATATTTCAGCTTAACCTCATTACTTATTTCATTAAAGAGCTCTTTGTTTTCAAGAAGTTTACTGCGGAACTGCTCCCTGCCCTGGAATCGTTCTTCTTTATAGGTAAACCACGCACCGCTCTTTTTGACAATATTTGCATTCACAGCCAAATCCAAAACATCTCCCGTCTTACTGATACCTTCATTATACAGTATATCGAACTCTACCTCTTTAAAGGGAGGTGCTACCTTGCTTTTTACTATTTTAACCTTTGTTCTGTTACCAACTACATCATTTCCCTCTTTAATTTGAGCAATTCGACGAATATCAATACGAACTGATGCATAAAATTTTAACGCATTTCCACCGGTGGTTGTTTCAGGATTTCCAAATACTACCCCAATCTTGCTTCTTAATTGATTTGTGAAAATAACTGCAGTTTTAGAGCGACTTATGGCACCTGTAAGTTTTCTAAGTGCCTGAGACATTAATCTTGCCTGTACTGCCATGTGAGCGTCACCCATTTCACCCTCAATTTCAGCTCTGGGTACCAAGGCAGCTACTGAGTCGATCACAATTACATCTAATGCATTGCTTCTGACAAGGGTATCAGCAATTTCGAGGGCTTGCTCACCGAAATCCGGTTGTGACAAAAGTAGATTTGCGGTATCAACTCCAAGTCTTTTTGCATACTGAACATCAAGGGCATGCTCTGCATCAATAAATGAGGCTAACCCTCCGACTTTTTGTGCTTCGCTTATTATATGGAGACAGAGAGTTGTTTTTCCGCTGGATTCCGGCCCATAAATCTCAATTATTCTGCCTCTGGGGATCCCTCCGATTCCCAATGCCCAATCAAGTGACAATGCACCAGTTGGTATTGCTTCAACCGGATTAATAACACCATCGCCTAACTTCATTATAGCGCCTTTTCCGTAGGTCTTTTCAATACCCGCAATGGTATCTTCAAGAATTCTTGCTTTCATATCCCTTTCGGACATCACTTTACTCCTTAATACTATTATTTAAATTATATGTTTTTACCGCTGAATAAACAGACCCGGTTCGGGTTAATAAACTTTTGTATATGATAATTTTTTCACATAAAAATTGTTGAGGAATAACTTTGAAATTTAGAAATTTTTCAATAAATGAGAGCTCTAATTCTTTTTTCACTCTGAGCAGTGTAATGTGCGGATGAAACTTTCTTTCTTCAGGAGCAAATCCTGATTTATCACAAACATCAAAGACTTTTTCCGACAGTTTCATCAATTTTTCATCTGATACTGCACCGGCCCAGAGTATTTTAGGATTATGCCTTCCTCCGAAACATCCTAGTTGATTAACCTTGATGAGAAAATTACTAAAGTCTAATATTGCTAATTCAAGACTTTTGGAGAGATCAGTTAATTTTGAGTCTTCAACATCGCCTAGAAACTTTAGTGTAATATGCCATTTTTCAGGAGGTTCCCAGGTATATTTTCTTGATGGATCAATATCTGAGATTATACCTGAAATATAATTCTTGAGACCATCATTAAGTGGTAATCCAATAAACAATCTATGTTTCAAGAGGAATACCCAGTAATGCTCGTCTCACGAGGGCAAGCGCCGCCTGTGTTGTTCTCTGTTTATTAAGAATTCTGTCATCGCCAACAGTAATTTTCACCGCGGTACAAAGATTTTCATCACAATAACCAAGGTACACTGTTCCTATTGGTTTTTCGGATGAACCGCCTAACGGACCCATTATTCCCGTTGCTGCAATGCCAATATCACTACCACTTATTGCTCGAACTCCCTCTGCCATTTGCCGGGCAACCTCATAACTCACAGCGCCATATTTCTGAATAACATCTTCATCAACTTTTAAGATTTCTACTTTTGCAGCATTGCTATAAGCAATTATACCTCTTTCGAAATATTCGCTACTGCCGCTAATGTTTGTAATACGGTGACAAATATTACCTCCCGTACAAGATTCAGCCACTGCGATTGTTAGATTTCTCTCTTTCAAAAGCCGTCCGACAATTTCAGCAAGATCTTCATCTTCTTTGCCATAGATATATCTACCGGCAATTCCCCGAATTTTTTGTTCAATTTCTGTCAGTTTGTTTTCAGCGGCTTCTTCCGATTTATCGGTCACAGTAATCCGTAACTTTACACCAAACTCACTTGGTAGAAAAGCAAGTTTTGCTCCCTGCAGAAAATCATTAATATCGCCAAACTTATCGAACAAAACAGATTCTGCAATACCCGTAGTTAATAAAGTTCGCTTTTTAATGAAGTAAGTATTTTCGCCGGTTTTTTCCTTTAAGCGCGGAATGACAAATGATGTCATCATTTCTTTCATTTCCGAAGGTACACCCGGCATTGCAACATAAATTTTATCATCTTTTTCTATCCAATAGCCCGGTGCGGTGCCCCTGGTGTTTCTAATTACAGTTGCAATTTCAGGAACATTAGCCTGATCTTCATTTGTTTTCGTTACCGGTCTGTTTAATCTTTTAAATCGTGTATAAATATCATTAAGTACTGTATCATTTTTTATCAGCCTTGTTCCGAAAAACTTGACCAGTGTATCACGGGTTATATCATCATGTGTGGGCCCTAACCCACCGGTAATTATAATGACATCACTTTTTTGGGTAGCATAGTGTAACTCTTCTAATAGATCAGATTCAGTGTCACCTACAACGGAGGTTCTGTTAATTACAATATTGCAATCGCTTAACTGAGCGCCAATATAAGAGGCATTTGTATTTACTGTCTGCCCGATAAGAATCTCATCGCCGACAGTTAAAATGTGAGCTTTCATTTTTAAATAATCCTGCTAGATTAATCGTATTATTACAAAATTCATAAGTAATGCAGAATAGACTGCACTGATTATATCGTCAGTCATTATCCCTAAGCCGGCAGGTAACCGTTCCGCTTGACTGGCAGGAAATGGCTTTATGATATCCAGTAATCTCCAGATTATGAATGCAATCGATATATAAAGCAATGTTTTAGGGACAAACAGAAGTGAGATCCACATACCAACTACTTCGTCTATAGTGCATTCTGATGGGTCTTTTCCGTAAGCAGTTTCAAATTGCGATGAAATTGGTATACCAATAATAATAAACAAAATTATTGCCGGAATTATTACTTCTGGTTTTTCGAATCCGGGTATTAAATAAATTATCAATGCGGCTATACTGCCGAAAGTTCCTGAAGCATATTTTATGTATCCGGTATAAAAACCTGAGCCAAGTAATTTTACAAAGAAATTCATATATTAAAAAGATTTCTGATCAGTTTACGGTTATCCTTGAAATAAAGATATCCGGAATGAACTGTAATTAGAGTAATAGACAAAGAACAGTAGTAGATAAAATTCTCATTCAGAAGAACGGAAAAAACTTCAGGATAATTCCCATTTAATACGGAATTTTTGGAGAGAACCACAACAATTAAAAGATAGTACAAGAATGCCATTTGTATAAATGTTTTCCACTGTGCGTATCGGCTTGTGGGGAATGACGAACCAATATAATCTGCATATCCTCGAAATCCAGTTATGAGAAAATCCCTTATTAAAATTACAATTATCATCCATAAAGGTAGTATCCCCATATATACTAAAGCTAAAAATGCACCTGCGGTTAATATTTTATCTGCCATCGGATCCCAAAACTTACCCCAACTTGTAATGTAATTAAACTTTCTTGCCAGCCAACCATCATACCAGTCTGTAAGAGCCGCAATAAGATAAATACCCAAAGAAATTTCCCTGAACCATTGTTTATCTGAAAGAAAAAAATACACAAAAACAGGAGTAAGTATAATTCGTAATATTGTCAACTGATTCGGGAGAACCATAAAAAATATTCCTTACACCGGAGGATTACCTAAGGAACGAAGGAACGGGAATTCATATATACCCGTGTTATGTCCATCTTTCCATTCTATACCTAAAGCGTACTGTCCAACAAAATTGATTTTCTGTATGGTTATTTGGTCGCTGTGATATAATGGAATATAACTACTGCTTTCTTCACTTCTCTCTTTCAAACATGTTGCACAAGGGCATTTTCTTCGTAAGTTTTTAAGATCAATCTTTGATTCAAGACCATCTGACCAAAGAATTTTAATCTGTGAATCCTTCGTTATCAAAATCTTTATCGGATTCACTTAACTATTTCCACCTGTTAGTTTGTTAAATATCTCGAGATATTTTTCCGATGTTTTACGGATGACTTCATCCGGTAGTTCCGGAGGAGGTGGTTGTTTATTAAATCCAATAGAGAGAAGATAATCTCTGACATATTGTTTGTCATAGCTGATTTGAGGACCACCCGGCGAGTAGTTTTCCATTGGCCAAAATCGGGATGAATCCGGTGTGAGTAATTCGTCAATGAGGAGTATTTCACCATCTTTTGTCAAACCAAATTCCATTTTCGTATCTGCAATAATGATTCCTTTTTTAATAGCGTAATCACTACAGTATTTGAAGATTGATATTGCTTTTTCTTTAATTATTAATAGGTTTTCTCTACCTATAATGTTTTCAGCCTCGGTCTCTGTTATATTAAAATCGTGAGCCCCTATTTCGGCCTTAGTTG
>CAYTLQ010000147.1:0-6098 GCA_964438715.1 uncultured Ignavibacteriaceae bacterium | reverse complement strand
AAGCCCGTATTGCTCGAGCCGTTATATGAGGTTACCGTTACGATTCCTGAATAATGTATGTGTGATGTAATGGGCGATATTTCAAGCAGACGCGGAAAAATTCTTGGAATGGATACCGACGGTCATTTCCAGATACTTAAGGCGCAAATTCCTCTTGCTGAATTATACAAATATTCTTCTACGCTTCGCAGTCTCACGGGCGGTCGTGGCGCTTATGTTCGTAAAATTTCTCACTACGAAGAAGTTCCAAAAGAAATTGAACATAAGATTGTAGAAGAATACAAAAAATCACGCGAAGAGGCGTAGTGTTTTAGTTCTTTCACATACGGCTCTTTGCTCCGCAGAGAGCCGTTTTTTTTTAATTGTTAATCTGTTATAAATTTATGGAAAAAATGTGGTCACCCTGGCGGTCGCAATATATTGAATCATTTAAAGAGAAAAAGGAAAAATCCGGGTGTATTTTTTGTAATGCCCGAACCGAAGATATCGTGAGTGATGATTCACTTGTGGTGTTCAAAGGTGAATATACTTTTACCGTACTTAATCTTTACCCATATAATAACGGGCACCTTATGGTTGTACCAAATCGTCACCTTAGCGACCTTACTTTATTAACTTCGGAAGAAAACAACGAAATTATGTCTATGCTTCAGCTTGCAGTGAAGGCGTTAAAAGAAGTAAGTTCTCCTGAAGGATTTAATCTGGGAGCAAATCTCGGTAAACCAAGCGGAGCTGGTATAGATGACCATTTACATTTTCACATTGTACCACGCTGGAATGGCGATACTAATTTCATGCCCGTTCTTGGAGAGGTTAAAGTACTCTCACAGGATTTACTCATAACAAAAAGAAAGTTACTGAAAGCCTACGAGAAACTACGCTCGGTGTAGTTTTTACATTCCACGGGCTATCCATCTTTCAAGCGCCGAAAGCAAATGACTCATTGCTCCAATTAACGGGCGATGCTGTCCGCTCTCAATATCCTGTAGAATCTGTGCGTGGATGTTTACATAAGCTGAGTCAATCTGCCTGACAAATTCCTGACCTTTTTCCGAGAGAAATACCCTCATATTTCTACGGTCATTCGGCTCTATTTCACGCTGAACATATCCTTTAACCACCAGCCCATCAACAATTCGGGTTAATCGGCTGGCGCTAAGATGCATCCGCTCAGCTATTTCTTTATTATTAATATTTTCGTTTTCGTGTAGTTGTCGCAGGCACCTGAATTCAGCCTGCGTCAATCCATATTGTCTCGCAAGCCGTTCTTCCTTTTCGTGACAGCTTTGCAAGAGTTTAAAGGTTAGTTCTGCTAATTGTGTTGCTGTCTGCTGTATTTCCCTGTTATCCATTAATTTCCCTGAATCTAAGGGCTCCTCTGAATTATTCATATCTCACATAGCTCAAACAGTACATTCGGAACCCCTTTCAACGAGGAGTCCCGAATAAAGTAATAGTTCGTATCGTTTAATTACCAAACACATTAACTGTACCGTTAATATGTTTTGCTTTACTGATTATTTTGCCGGTATTATCAACAACGCCGGCATGGCAGTTAACACAGGAGCTTAAAGAGCTTACCATGTGTCCGGCAGGAGGCAGGCCATGGCACGAGCCACAAGACGCTTCACCCTGATTCACTTTATTCCACACTACTGCCTTTCTTGTTCCTGTCATTTTTGTGCCTGTATAGGCAAATCGGTTACTCGAAGCAGTTGAGTCTCTATAAAATGCGAAGTTTCCATGGCAGTAAGTATTTGCACATGTGTTATCCGACCTGTTATAGATTGAATTTAATAATGTATCTTTTCTGATATCAGCTATTCCTGAGAAAATAACTTCAGCGCCCTCGCTTGCATCTATATGTCCTGCCGCTCCATAAGTTGACGGCATAGTATGGCAATCAGTACATTCTAAAGCTTCCGCAATTGAAGTATTAAAGAGATGTGCAGAATGTGCGCCAACTTTTGCTGAGGTTGTAGTTGTGTCTCCGTTTGTTGCCTGTGGTGGTGCAATAAGTGCAGGGTTATTGAAATCGCCATGACAGGTATTACAAGCCTCCGGACCTGTAGTTTGTGTATGACAGCTTGTACAACCCGGGCTTTTCATACCACCGGCGTATGCTGAACCATGACAGGACTTACAGTCTGAAAGATTCCACGAATTGTTTGCGAGGAACTTTCCATGAAAATTACCATTAGATGGATTCAGAATACCCGTCACATGTACTCCCAGTGTAGCATGGCAGGTAACACAAGAAACACCGGTTATTCCTCCGGTTAACTGAGCACCATGACACTGCCTGCAGTCATCAAAATTCTTTGTCGTATCAATTAACGCTCCGTGGAAATTCGGTGAAGTTTTATCTAATACTCCCGAGGCGTGTGTGTTTACCTGCTGTGGGGTTGGAAGCGTTTCCTGCAGATCGCTGCAGCCCCAGATAAACAATAGGGAAATTGAAACAAATACTAAAGCGGTTAATTTTTTCATCATACTATTTTCCTGTGTTTTACATGCTTCCATGACAATACCCGCAGAATCCTATTCCAGCTATTCCGTTAGGTTTTGCATTTGCATCCGTGTGACAGGTATAGCATACAGAGCCTACTTCACTATGCCAATCCCCGTCATCCATGTCTTTCATAAAATTTTTCGCATGGGTCTTGGGGTTTGTACCTTTAATACCGTCATTATCAACATGGCAGGAAATGCAGGCAGGATCTGCACCCTGAACATCATGGCACGATGCACAATTTTCTATATCACGGAGAGCAAGTTTTGCATGCTCGCCTCCACCGCTACCAATTCCAATCATTATAAATGATGGCTTTGTATGCGATACGGGAAGTACTCCACTATAAGCATAATCTTCACTCGCTGCATCATGGCATTCATTACAGAATGTCTCTACCTGATGACAGGTTGAACAATCATTTTCCTTACCTTTTGCGGAAATACCATGTGTAAAACGGAATCCGAGATCATGTACTTTGGTTATCTTTTGTAACGATGCGCCATTAAATGTTTGTACAGGAGCGTACGGCGCATAGAAATCGGTTTTTGTATTCATTTCGGTAATTGCATTCGTTGAAACATGACACTCTTCACACGAGTTATCATCATGACACATCATACAATTAGCACTTGGAGAGTTGGCAGCAAACTTATGCAGTTTTTCATAACCGGGGGCTTTATGCGATTCAGGTGTAAGGTCTGCTGTGGAAATGTGGCAAACATTACATTCTGTAGGAAGCGCAGAGTAATCGTTATGACAGGTGTAGCAGTTTTCCATAGCCGGATTATATTCACCTTTTACATAGTCTGCAGTTGTCTCTTCTATTCCCGCATGACATTTAGTGCAAGTAACATCCCCTTCGAGATGTTGTTTGTGGTTAAAGATTAGATCCGAATTTTTGCCACCGAGTGGTTCAAAAACTCCCTCGTAGTGACAGGTTGTACAATTGTTTTCATCTTCAACATCATGGCAGCCGGAACAGTCTTCTTTCTTCGGATACAGGTTCTCAGAAAGATTAGTGCTGTTTGTAATACCTGAGTGACAAGTTACACAATCCACAGCATCTTTATGAGTTGCATGAGGAAATTTTATTTTCGACTTTACTTCCTTATCATCGTCGTCACCGGATGAATTAACGGATGAGGCGGTAAAAAACAGGAAAGTAGTAAGAATAAGTATAAATAACGAGTAGTAATGTTTTGTTTTCATACGGCATATCACAGTGTAGTATTAAACCAATAATTGAGCTTCAATAAAAGGCGCATATCATTCTTATATATTTTATTATCCATATACTGTCCCTGAATATCGAATGAAAAAGCCTTCCATGGCCGTACATTACAGCCCGCAAGAATTGTCGTCAGAGTATTTTCTGCGTCGTCCTTCGAGAGTTTATAGGATGTAAACGCAACCGCTGCAGTTGGTGTTACAAAACCCTCCATAAATGTGTAGCCAAGATTCAGAAAAAGAGAGGAAAGTTCACCCGAATACCCCGTACCCGCACGGTAACCAATTGAACCATATTTTGTATTTGCCATAAACTGAAAGCGAGATGAATTTTCATCTTTATATTCAACCATACCATATTTACCGGTAAAGGTAAAATTCTCATTAAGTTCATACATCAATCCGAGTTCACCTTCCATCATATTCCCATAATCGAATACGGAAAAAATGGAGTTGTAGTTAACCCGCGGTTCCCTGTACAAGCCATACGCCAGAACAGTAAAATCGTCTATTGCCTCATATTCAATATTAATATCTGCCTTTCCGGTTTCAAGTAAATTCATATCATATTCATAAGAACCATTGACATTCAACTCGGTGCCTGATGGTTGATAATTGAATTCACCATAAAGATATTGATAGTTACCCGAATTTTTTCTTATAAGAAAAGTTACCGGATTAAACTGCTCATCGAGCCGGGTAGCAAAGTAATCCATTGCGGCGAATTTTTTACTTATATATCCGGCGCTTATTTTCAACTGATCGAAGAACAACCCCGATAAACCGGCAACAAATATTCCGTTGTCGCCCCAGTTATCAGCAATTTCAAGTTTCTGATAAGCCGGTACAGCGCCTCCATAATATGTTTCAAGGCTGTAATCGGAATATTTCAGTTTCAGTGATGCTCCATCGAAAATGCCGGAGGCAATTCCTCTAAATACCGGTTGCCGACCTACTTTTATTGTAGCCATGTTAAAGAGATTCCTACCTTCAACATAGAGGTTATAAAACCTTAGACGCGGATCGGAATCAAGTGCTGAACTAAAACCGTTTTCAAGATTGAGCGAAGTGTGCAGAGAAAATTGTTTCTCTATGATATTCAACTGCAGTTGTTGATAACCGCGCATGTATGTTGTCGATTTACCCGGTGTTTCAAATCGTTCAAAGGTATAGAACGAGCTTGAAAGCCTGCCGCGAAAAATCTGTGCATTTGTACCGTCAAATAGTAAAAACGCAATCAAAAAAAGGAATAATAATCGTTGCATAAAGTTTCAATGAATTAATTATTTTTCAGCCGGTTTGCTATGTTGAATTTTTGCCCATTGTTCTTCATAATTGAAATTCACAAAAGTCGGGCTCTCAGTATTATGACAACCTGTGCAAAATTTTTCTTTTTCTGTGTGTACTATTAGACCGTTTTTCACTGATTCTTCTCTGCTCTTCATAACTTTCATGTCTTTGTAATCAGATCCGGCACCGTGACAGGTTTCACACTGTACCCCATCTTCTACTTTAAATTTCTTTCCGATAAGTGATGCATCTACATCATATCCCGATGCATGGCACTTTAAACATTCGGGCGTGTTAACAGCAGGAGTTTTATAACCAAGTTTTGAGGCAATTTCATTTGCTTTCTCGGTTTTTAATGTTTCGTAGGCTTTTGAGTGTCGGCTGTTTTTCCATATATCGAGTTGTTTTCCCTGTTTATCGGATTTATGGCACATTCCGCAGGCTTCTGCCCCAATGAATCCGTGTTTCTTTACTTCTTTTTCCTGAGCAATACCGATTCCGGTAAAAATGAAAATGAGAATAAAAATTGAGAGGTACTGTAGTTTGAACATGATGTTTCTCCTGTTGGTGAATATTTGATTTATAGCAACAATTATTATTCCAATATTCTCAAACAATTCGCTTTAAAAAACCACTTTTCAGTTAATTTTCAAAGCTTTTCAATCAATTTTTCGTAAATGTTTGCTGTTTCTTTTTTTTGAGAATGAGAAATTCCCACATTTTACCATTCTCTGAAATTTAGGCTTTTCCGATTTATTTTCGGGCTAAATCTGTAATTGGAAAAAATCTTTCATCTATAAAGTTACCAATACAGAATATTTTATCTTGATTTATATCAGCAAAGAATTTTATTTGATATAATTCCTAAAATCGGATATAGAGGCGAAAGTTAAAGGAAATATCTTATCGAAACTATTAACTTTCCTATGAGTTAGCTATTGATAAAAGATTTTTGCTTGAGGGATGATTTTTTTGGTCAATTCGAACGAAGTATTTCGTTTATTCTCCTCTATTGGACAGACTATTCCCTAAATGTTTATAAATCAATTTTTTTTATCTGTGAGTT
>CAYTLQ010000146.1:0-10647 GCA_964438715.1 uncultured Ignavibacteriaceae bacterium | reverse complement strand
GATATACGCAACACCAAATAAAAATCCTGAGGGGATGACATAATTAAATAATTGAGTTGTTATCAAAGTTCAATTTCGTCAGAAGATCCGTTGGTCCGTTAGCTAACGGACTAACGGACGATGCCACAAATATATTACCCTTTCATGTCTTTAATTGGGGATTTAAAGAAAATTCTATAATAATTTCAACCCCTCGGGTTTAATGACACAGAAACATTTGTTCGTTCTAAAAAGTCAATCCGGAGATAAGACAACAAATTATATAACTGGTGTATGCCAAGCATCAAATACCAATCCCGAGTGGATGTAATATTTATAGCGCAGATATACGCAACACCAAATAAAAATCCTGAGGGGATGACATAATTAAATAATTGAGTTGTTATCAAAGTTCAATTTCGTCAGAAGATCCGTTGGTCCGTTAGCTAACGGACTAACGGACAATGCCAATATTATATCACCCTGTCAGGGTTGGGTGTATGATAAAATTTAAAATCCTCTGGATTGAAAATCTGTTGGTTAACGGATGGGACATCCTCTGAATGGAACATCCTCTGGATCGAAGATCCGTTGGTTAACGGATGGGACATCCTCCGGATTGTTAAATCCGTTCACTAACGGATGGAAAATCCGTTGGCTAACGGATGGACTTTGCTTTTGTAATCTATTTCAGAAATGTCGTACACGCGGCTACTCCGGCTACTTCTTAAAAAATGGAGAATTGAGTATCTTGTAAAATTATATTAGAAAAATTCAGGAAAAAATGACATCAGGAGAAATACGACAGCAGTTTTTAGATTTTTTTAAGAGCAAAGAACATACAATTGTTCGAAGCGCTCCCGTTGTTCCATACGATGACCCGACATTGCTTTTTACTAATGCAGGAATGAACCAGTTTAAGGATGTTTTTCTGGGAACAGGTAAACGGGATTATAATCGTGCAGCGGATACACAGAAATGCATTCGTGTGAGCGGAAAGCATAATGATCTTGAAGAAGTAGGGCACGATACCTATCATCATACATTTTTTGAAATGTTAGGTAACTGGTCGTTTGGGAACTATTACAAAGCTGAGGCAATTGAGTGGGCATGGGAACTGCTTACCAAGGTGTGGAAACTTCCGAAAGAACGACTGTGGGCAACAGTGTTTCGTACAGATGATGAAGCATTTGAATTATGGAAGAGTAAAACAGATATAAATCCGGCACACATACTGAGGTTTGATGAAAAAGATAATTTTTGGGAGATGGGTGAAACCGGGCCCTGCGGTCCATGTTCTGAAATTCATATAAATATTTCAGACGATTATGACAATCCGAAATGGGTAAATGCCGGTACTCCGCAATGTATTGAAATATGGAATCTTGTATTTATCCAATATAACAGGGATGAAACAGGAAAATTGAATGAACTACCGGCAAAACATGTTGATACCGGAATGGGCTTTGAGCGTGTTTGTGCAGTATTACAGGGTAAGAGTTCGAATTATGATACAGATGTCTTTATGCCGCTTATTAATGCCGTATCATCTCTTTCGGGAATAGCATACGAAAAGGAAGAAGATAAAATTCCGATGAGGGTTATTGCCGATCATATACGAACATTGACTTTTGCAATTGCTGATGGGGCAGTGCCGGCAAATGATGGTCGCGGATATGTTCTCCGGAGAATTCTTCGACGCGCCTCCCGTTACGGTAGAAAGCTGAATTTAAAGGAACCGTTTCTCTATAAATTGGTCGATGTACTTACAGAGAGTATGGGAAATGTGTTTCCCGAAATTGTTGAGAAAAGCGCTTTTGTGAAGAAAATAATTTACGCCGAAGAGGAAAGTTTCAACCGTACCCTTGACCGTGGAATAGAGCTTTTTGAAACGATAGTTGCTGAATTAAAAACCAGAAATGAAAAAACCATACACGGGGAGCATGTTTTCAAACTGTATGATACTTACGGCTTTCCGGTAGATCTTACTCAGGTAATGGCCCGTGAAATAGGATTTGAAGTAGATGTAGCGGGTTTCGAGGATCTTATGAAAGCCCAGAAGGAAAGAGCAAGGGAAGCCACAAAAGAAAAATTCTCTTCAACAAATATTATTGTTACCGATCTTGCCGGTTTTACCGGTTCTGCTGTAAATAAAACGGAATTTACCGGCTATGATGATCTTGCAAGTGAAGCAAAAATAACCGCTTTGAAAAAAGATGGAAATACTGATCTCGTAGTATTAGATCGATCTCCTTTTTATGTGGAGGCAGGTGGTCAGATTGATGATACAGGGGTTCTCGCAATTTCCGAGGCTTCGCTTGATGTAGTTGATGTAATGAAGGTACAAGATGCAACTGTCCATGTTGTGAAAAATGAATCGGAAATTTCACTTGGTGTTGGTTTAGAGGTGCTTGCAAAAGTAGATACAAAGCGTCGTTGGGATATCATGCGCAATCATTCAGCCACTCATTTTTTGCATGCAGCACTCCGTAAAATTCTTGGTAATCATGTACATCAGTCGGGGTCTTATGTGGGACCGGATCATTTACGGTTTGATTTTGCACACTTTGCAAAATTGACGACTGAAGAAATTCGAGATATTGAAGCGCTTGTTAATGAGGAGTTGCGGAAAAATCATCCGGTGTATCATCATAGAAACCTGCCATTTGAAGAAGCGAAGAAAATGGGCGCTCTTATGTTTTTTGGTGATAAGTATGGTGATTATGTAAATGTAGTTCAGTTCGGTAACTTTACTATGGAATTCTGCGGAGGTACCCATGTTAAAAATTCATCGCAAATTGGGTTGCTGAAAATCATCAGTGAAGCCTCGATAAGCAGTGGAGTAAGGAGAATTGAGGCGGTAACAGGTGCAGGTGTAGAGAGATACCTTAATCAGCAGACGGAGAAATTGCATCAGGCGGATGAAAAATTGCGTGAACTTGCAGAGCAAAAGAAAAAGCTGGAAAAGGAACTTTCGGAGTTCAGATTAAAACAAAAACTTGAGAAACTTAAGGAAATAGCGACTGCACCGGCTAAACATGGCAATATTAATCTTTATTCCGGTAAAGTGGATGCCGCCAATATGGATGAAATGAAAGCGTTCGGTGATGAATTGCGTAACAGAATGAAAGATGGTGTCGGTTTATTAGTCTCGGAAGTTGATGGGAAAGTAGGCCTTGTATGTGTTGTTTCCGATGGACTGATAAAAGAAAAATCGTTGAATGCGGGAAAGATTGTCGGCGATGTGGCGAAACTACTTGGCGGCGGTGGTGGAGGAAAACCGCATCTTGCAACAGCCGGAGCCAAAGATGTTGCGGGAATAGATAAGGCGCTTTCGGACTTTGAAAATATTGTTTCTAAATATCTGGTTTAAGTGTAGTAATTAAACAAAGTCTTTAAAGCACACTAAATCTGTTATAATCATTATTAAAACTCCCCGGAATATCAGGGGAGTTTTTTGTATCAAATAAAACCAGACATTTCTCTCTCATTTATAAATGCTGTGTGATATTTGCCGTTTTGCTGTTAAACCAATATTTGTAAATTCCTCTTTTAATCACGAATATTGTACCCAAACCAAAAGGAGATGAACGCTTTGAGAAAATTTCTTCTGCTAATAATTATACTCTCCCTTCCAATAATGGCTCAGACTTTTCACACCATTACTATTGATGGAACAAATGACTTTACATCTGCATCGGAACGCTTTACTACAACAAGCGGCACAACCTTATATGGTTATGTAACCTGGGATAAAACATATATATATATAGGTTTCTCAGGTAGTACGCCTGCAGGCTCTGTTACTGATGATAACCGTGTTTACCACATTTACCTTGACACCGATCCTCAGCAAAATCCAACCGGAGGTACAGGTACCACAGATGGTGAAACATGGAGAAACGATCCAACCTTACCATTTAAGGCGAATTATCATTACGCCTTTAAAACAGTTGATAACACAGAATATAAAAAATATTTTAATGGCTCCGGATGGAATGATGCATCGTTTGCTACCTCTAACTGGAAAGGCGATAGTTTCTGGGAGCTGAGATTACGCAGATCCGATTTCGGTTCATCAAATCAGATGAATATTGTTGCTTATGTTGAGGAAGATTGGGATGGCGGATCAATTTGCGGCGGTATCCCTTCGAATCTGTTTACCAACCGCGCCGGGGGTGGAGCTATTACATTTAATTCCAGTTGGCTTAATATCAATTTTCTCGATCAGGTTTCTCCGAATGCCTCCTATCATCAGACGAACTGGGGCTGGTGGGTTAGAATGAACGCGGCTGTAGGCAGTTTAAAGGATACCACTGCGTATGCCGGTATGACCTTAAATGCTACAAATGGATTTGACAGTGGTATTGATTTACCAAAACCGCCCTCATCACCATCGAATTTTGTTGAGGTTTATTTCCCTCATAGCGACTGGGCTTCGGCTCTTGGGCCAAATTATATGCGAGACTTTAAAGCGCTGGTATCATTAGACAGCACAACATCAATTTGGGATTTCTCCGTAGCTACCGATCAGAGAAATGCTGTGGTAACACTTACAGCGGATATGTTCAATGATGTTCCTGAAGGTTACGATATTTTGCTTTACGATATTGCAGCTAATGTAACACACGATTTCCGCAGTAACAGTTCCTATCAATATAATTCGGGTACCCAACAAACAAAATTATTCAGACTTATTGTCGGAACTACTTTTACCTCCCCGAATATTGTGACCAATCAGGCATCGTTGAGTTTCGGAACAGTTAAAACAAACGATGATTCAACTATTACCCTTACCGTTACCAATACAGGTGATTCGGTTCTCAGAATTACTAATATCACCAATACGCTTAGTGTTTATACCTTTACCGGCGGTACACAATATGAAATTGCAAAAAATGCCTCGGTAAATATCCCTGTTACTTTTGCGCCGCGGGCATCAGCAACATATAATGATAGTTTAGTTATTTACAGCAACGATCCAGATACACCAATACTGAAAATTCCACTAACTGGTACAGGACAAACGCTGACTCCTCTTGCATCTCTCAGTACCGATACCCTTGCTTTTGGCACTATAAAAGTTGGTAAAGATTCGACCATAACATTTAAAGTATATAATACTGGCGATACTGCTCTGGTTGTTTCGTCGCTTGCTTCATCCGAAGGAAGGTTTATTACCGGTACATCGGTACCATTCTCGGTTGGTGTAAATGATAGTGCGACGGTATCGGTGCGTTTTTCACCGCTTGCCGCTCAGGCATACAGTGGCAGTTTTTATGTTGTAAGCAACGACCCTGATCCTGCACGCGATACACTTACACTCGCTTTATCCGGTACAGGGTATGTGCCAAGTCCGAATATATCATCCGGAGTTACTTCATTGAATTTCGGAAATATTAAAGTGGGAAGAGATACCACGCTTACTTTTAAACTTTATAATACCGGCGATACATCGGTTGTTGTTTCATCGTTTGTATCTACGAACGCTGTATTTAGCGCTACAACTAATGCTCCGGTTACAATTTCAGCAGGAGATAGCGCTTCAGTATCTGTTCGGTTCGTACCGGCGGCGGCACAGGCATATAGCGGTGTGTTCCGTGTTATCAGTAACGATCCCAATCCTTCCCGCGATACTTTGAACATTGAAATGAGCGGTGCCGGTTATGTACTAACTCCGTCAATTTCAGCTAATACATCCTCGTTAAATTTTGGCAATGTAATGGCCGACTATTCTTCTACGCTCAGCTTTAAAGTTTATAATACCGGTGATACCACGCTTTTGGTTTCCGGCTTCACATCAACAAATTCATATTTTTCTGTAACGACTTCTGCTCCATTTACAGTAAATGTAGATGATTCAGCAACAGTAGTTGTAAAATTTCATCCTCTGGCGATAAATGAATTTAGTGGTGTTCTCGGTGTGCTGAGCAATGACCCTGATACGGATACATTGAAAATTACTCTTTCCGGTAATGGAATTACTGTAACATCAGAGAAGTCATTTACCGCCGGCTGGAACCTGATTTCCATACCAGTTACGCCATCGAATGGAACACCAGCCGCAGTAGTCGGAGATGACTTTGCATCATACTTTGTTTACTCATATAATGGTTCGGGTGGCTACACAAATACCGATACGATGAAAACCGGCTACGGATATTGGCTTGGTTTAGAATCTGCCGGAACTGCTGATGTAAGCGGTACACCAAATGTTGATACCGTGAAACACGCCCTCAATGCCGGGTGGAATCTTGTTTCATCGCCATTTGTGCGTCCCTATGGAAGCTCTTCGGTCTATTTCCGCAGAAACAACGGAATTGTGCGTGCTGACTCAGCCGTTTCTCTGGGATGGATACAAAATGTTTATTATACTTATCAGCAGAGCGACAGCAGTTATTCGGTTGCCACACAACTTAACCCGTGGGGAGGTTATTGGTTCTCTGCGTTAACCGATAATGTTTCTATGGTTTTTCTGCACGACTCGACAGTAGCAGAAGCATCTGACGAAAAAGGTAAAGATATTCAGTCGGATGTAAATAACTGGTTTGTTGCTATTACTGCAAAAGCTAACGGCAAAAAAGACAATTTATTAATGTTTGGAGTTAATAGCCTTGCATCGAACGGTTTTGATACCCGTTTTGATATTGCTAAACCTCCTATTGCTCCTGCCGCAGATGCTATTGAAACATATTTCGAGCAGAACAACTGGACACCGTATTTTACGAAATACTCCTCCGATATACGAGAGCCCTTTACCATTCCACAGGCAGGACAGTCTTGGTTATTTAAAGTAATGTCAAAAGCTGATGGTGCGGTTACACTTTCATGGGCTGATATTTTAAATAGTATTCCGCAAGTAATTCGAGATAATTATAAATTTGAACTTTCCGGACCCGGAATATCAACGCCTCTTAATATGCTGAACACACATTCGTATGTGTTTACGGCACAGGCAGGAGCGGTTTATAGTTTCGCAGTATCTTCAATTATTACCGGTGTTGAAGGAATTACCCCAGATAAGATGGAATTCCGACTGATGCAGAATTATCCGAATCCGTTTAATCCTTCTACGGTAATTTCATTCTCACTGCCGCGGTCCGGCGAAACAACGCTTAAAGTTTTTGACATTCTTGGCAATGAAGTGTCAACACTGGTTTCAGGTACTATTGATGCGGGTTTGCATCAGATTGTATTTGAAGTAGGTAATCTGCCCACAGGAATCTATGTATATAAACTTACACAGGGTAATTTAAGCGAGACCAGAAAACTTATGCTTGTGAAATAAACCGCAACCTATGGATTGTGCAAAGGCTGGCTCTTAACAGGGCCGGCCTTTTATTTTTTAAAGAATTGTTCGGACAGAATTTTTCAACAAAATTTCACTTAATGAACATATTTCTTATTTTGAAGGTATTCAGTTACAAATCTCCATAATCTAAACCGAGAAAAAATGAAAAAAACTCTTATTGTGTTTTTACTGTTTCTTGTTGCTTTACACGCTCAGTATAAAATTACCGCTTACACCGGCGCATACATTTATCCCGTTGAAGGGGAGCCAATACCAAACGGTACTCTGGTTATACAGAATGGCAAAATACTCGA
This sequence comes from uncultured Ignavibacteriaceae bacterium, assembly GCA_964438715.1. Taxonomy (GTDB): domain Bacteria; phylum Bacteroidota; class Ignavibacteria; order Ignavibacteriales; family Ignavibacteriaceae; genus CAYTLQ01. The sequence goes on along the minus strand of CAYTLQ010000146.1, from coordinate 3,063 downwards.
GTGTGGTGAAGCAGGTACGGTAACAATTCCGAAGGATGCAGAAATAGTAGATGTAAAAGGTAAGGTGATAATTCCGGGACTCGTTGACACCCACTCTCACATAGGGAACGGTGATGGCGGCGATGCTTCTTCTGCACTTCATCCCGATGTGCGAATACTCGACTCGATTGATCCAATGAGTGATACCTTTATGCGCGCCAGGTCGGGAGGGATAACTACAGTAAATGTAATGCCGGGTTCTGGATATTTGTTAAGCGGTCAAACTGTGTACCTTAAACTCAGAAGGGCAAATACCATAAACGGAATGCTTTATTGTGATGATCCGTTAAGCGGTATATGCGGGGGGATAAAAATGGCAAATGGTACAAATTCACTTCGCGGCGCGCCTTTTCCGGGTACAAGAGGAAAATCTGCGGCGATGGTTCGTCAATTATTTATTAAGGCAAAAGAATACCGCGATAAGAAAATTTCTGCCGGAACAGACAAGAGTAAAATGCCGGAAAAGGATTATGAGATGGAGGCTTTGGTGGAAGTACTTGAAGGCAGGAGAATCGTGCAATACCACACACATCGCGCAGATGATATTATGACAGTATTACGATTACAAAAAGAATTTGGCTTCCGTGTTGTGCTTCATCATGTTTCGGAAGGGTTTAAAATTGCAAAGGAAATTGCCGCCGCTAAAATACCTTGTTCTATTATACTTATTGATTCACCTGGCGGTAAAATGGAAACAGTTAACCTTACTTTCATAAACGGCGTCATACTTTCTGATGCGGGTGTTGACATTGCCTATCATACAGATGATTACATTACGGATTCGAGACTGTTTTTGCGCTCGGCGGCATTTGGGGTGCGGGCAGGGCTTTCACGCAAAAAGGCGCTTGAGTCATTGACGCTTGCAGGAGCTCGTATGCTTGGACTTGAAAACAGAATAGGGTCATTAGTAAAAGGTAAGGATGCCGATTTTCTTATTCTTTCCGGTGATCCGTTTAGTGTTTACACTCGTGTTGAAAAAACCATAGTGGAGGGCGTGATTGTTTATGACTCATCTCGTCCTGAAGATTATCAGTATGCAACCGGCGGTTACAGAGTGTATAAAGACTTATACTATGAACACATACTCTGCGGGGATGAAGATGTGCAGTAAATACACTTTTCAGAAAATACTGGTACTTTTCTTCTCTCTTTGTTTTAATGCTCTTGCACAAACCGCAATAAAAGCGGAGGTGATACACACGGGCACCGGTGTAACAATACAAAAAGGAGTTATCCTAATTAAAAACGGAATGATAGAAAAAATAGGAGAAGAAAGTTCTGTCCTTATTCCCGAAGGCTATAAAGTATATACGGCAAAAGTTGCAACACCCGGTTTTGTTGATGCACACAGTTCTCTGGGGCTTTCGGGGATTTACAATTATGCACACGATCAGGATCAGCTAGAAAAATCGGATCCAATTCAACCGGAACTGCGGGCAATTGATGCATATAACCCTCGTGAGGAGCTTATTGAATGGGTAGTATCGTTCGGTACCACAACTATTCATACAGGTCATTCATCGGGGGCGCTTGCTTCCGGACAAACAATGATTGTGAAACCGGCAATGGGAATTTACAGCGGTAGAATAATTGACTCGGCAACTACTGTGTCGTTTACTCTCGGCTCAGAAGTTTCAGCAAATTATAAAAAGCCGGGTACCAGAGCAAAAGGCGTAGCTATGCTTCGCGCTGAGTTCATCAAAGCAAAGGAATATCTGTCAAAACTTAAAAAAGGGGAGAAAGTTACACGGGATCTGAAAATGGAAACGCTTGGTCAGGTGCTTTCCGGTGAGCTTATTGCTATGTTTACTGTAAACAAAGCACCCGATATACTTTCAGCCCTGCGGTTGCAGAAGGAGTTCGGTTTTAAAATGGTGCTGGATGGCGCGGCAGAAGCTACTCTTGTACTGAAGGAAATAAAAGATTCCGGAGTGCCGGTAATACTACACCCAACTATGGAAAGGCAGAGCGGGGACTCAAAGAGTATCTCATTTACAAATGCCGCGATATTGGATAGTGCCGGTATTCTGTTTGCCATTCAATCGGGATTTGAGGGCTATGTACCGAAAACACGGGTCGTACTTTTTGAAGCTGCAGTAGCTGCCGGATATGGACTCTCCTTCCAGAAAGCGCTTGCCTCTGTTACGCTACATCCTGCAAAAATACTTGGCATTGATGATAGAACCGGATCATTGGAGGCAGGCAAAGAAGCAGATGTTGTGCTATTCGACGGCGACCCTTTTGAATATACTACCCATGTGTGTGAAGTATTTATTGATGGTGTTCTTGTAAAATCGGAACCGAAATGACTACTGCAGAGACGCAAAGAAAATACACATTATCAGAAGTAAAATTAAAACCTTAGCGACTTTGCGAGAAAACCTTTCATTTTAATTTCTTAATGGTAAGATTTAAACCCGAAGATGCCTCGCAGAGACGCAAAGAAAATAAAATCATCTGAAGTAAAATTAGAACCTTAGCGACTTTGCAAGAAAGCCTTTCATTTCAAATCATTAGAGGTGCGATTAAAACTTGAGCGATTCTATTCGTGTATCATACGAAAGAGAAAATTTCAATTCCTTAGAGGTGCGATTAAAACTTCATTTTCAATAAAACTCACAATCTCAATACTCTCATTTCAATTCCTTAGAGGTGCGATTAAAACCATAACGGTTACATTGCACTTTGTAACGGTTACATAAATTTCAATTCCTTAGAGGTGCGATTAAAACTAATAAAAGAACTTCGCAAGTACAGCAAACTCGATAATTTCAATTCCTTAGAGGTGCGATTAAAACTAAAATCAACGCTTAATATTACCTTTGCAATTTGCTCATTTCAATTCCTTCGAGGTGCGATTAAACCGGAATATGTGGCTGAAAGATTTTGTCACTCTAATGTTATTCCAATCACTGCGTGGTGCGATTAAAACAGTTCATCGGTAATGTTTTCTTTATATCGGAGAGTAGATTCTGATCCTTTGGCATTGCTATTAGATCTCTCTGCCGACCTGGATCTTTTAAA
>CAYTLQ010000145.1:0-7411 GCA_964438715.1 uncultured Ignavibacteriaceae bacterium | reverse complement strand
GTTAATGGTACACAATTCACAAAAAATGATAATATCGAAATTACCGTTGATGTAAAAAATACCGGAACTGTTGCAGGAAAAGAATCTGTTCTTCTTTATCTGCGCGATATGGTTGGCAGTGTATCGCGTCCTGTGAGAATGCTTCGGGGGTTTGATAAAGTTTTCCTGAAACCCGGAGAGACAAAAACAGTAAAATTCAAGTTGACCAGCGATGATTTGAGTTTTATCGGCAGAGATAACAAACGCATTGTTGAACCCGGGGATTTTACAGTTTATGTTGAAAAATTAGAACAGAAATTCACGCTCAAATAGAATCCGTACTCTCCAAAAGCGTTATGTGAACACAGAGGCAGGTATCGCGGCATCCCGCTTTCCTGCCTCTTTTTTTTCTTATTAATTTGCATATTCAAATTATGTATAAGCTGAAGTTATAAAAGTTCTTATGGTATTGTATAGTAAAACGGTTTATTTTCTTATTCTTTTGCTTTTTTCCGGCTTACAACTATTAGCGCAGGAGAAAAATCCTGTCGCAACATTTAACGGAGGAGAAATAACACTTCAGGAATTTGTTGAACGATACAACTTTACACCTCAGATTGATGACCGTGTTTTTGCTCAGGATTCAGGTAAATATCAGTTCCTTGCATCGTTAATTGCCGAGAAGTTATGGGCATCAGAAGCAGAAAAGTATGGACTTACTCAGGATGAAAATTATCAAGGGTACATCAGTGTACTGAGAAATATGTTTCTGAGGGATGCACTCTTTAAAGCAGAAATTGAAAGAAAGGTTCCCATTACACAGGAAGATTACAGGCGTGCTGAACAAAAAAGCAAAAAAATAGTTACTGTTATTGCAATCATCGAAAAAGACTCTTCTGCGATCTATGAGATTTATCGGAAACTTGAAGTAGAAAAAATTTTTTTTGATTCTTTGTTTCTGTCTCAGCCGGACACAGTCTCTAAAAATATGTTTGCATTACGATTCGGTGACTTGCTTGATGAAAGCATTGAGGATGTTGTATTTTCAACAAAAATGGGTAATTACACACGGCCGTTGAAGGATGGGGACTTCTGGCATATCTTTAAAATTCTGCGTGTTGATACAGATAACTCTGAACCAAAAGATCCTCAGAAATCATATAAGAATAGATTGAAACAAAGGCGTTACCGCGTTTTTGGAGAACAATATCTCGAACGGATTATTGGTACTTCCCGGATTCCACTTGATAACAATATTGTCAACACTCTTGTCATTGAGATGAAGAAAGCGTTGGAAAGCAAATATCGTAATGCTTCAGGTGATTCAACGCTGATATTAACTGAAAAGGATATCTACTCTCTGAGGAATACAAAATTACAGCAATATTTGAAATCAGATGTAATACTATTTGAAAACAACCCGTTAACATTACAGTATGTACTGGATTATTTCGCTTTTCATGGATTTGAAATAAAGGCATCATTGGTTCCTAATACACTTAAAGAAGTAGTAAAGATACTACATCGTATAACAGAAGAAGAACTCATTGCGCGTGAAGCTTTGCGCTCAATACCGGGTATATCAGACACTGTGGAATCTCAGTTAAGTATTTGGAAATCTAACGCTTTGGCACAATTACTCCGAAACCGCTACCTTGATTCGGTTCAGGTCTCTGACGATGAAGTAGAACAGTACTACCAAAAAATGAATACTTCAGGTGAGGCTGTGGGAAAAGCTCAGGTATCGGTGCTGTTTGTGAAAGACATCAATATTATAACAGGAATTTTTGACTCCTTAAAAGCAGGTGTGTCGTTTTCTGTTCTATCAGAAAGATTTGAACAATCAAAATATAAAACTTCAACACTGATGCCGTTTGAGCATTTTTCACCCTTCAGCGATATTATCGAAAAGACGGAAGTCGGAAAAATTGTTGGCCCATTACAGGGCGATAGTGGTTACTATCTTTTTAAGATACTTAAAAAGAAAGAAGCTGACTCGGTTTTTCTACGACCGTTCGCATCGGTAAAAAATGATCTCGAATTGCTTCTTAAACATAAAAAATCAGAAGACCTGATGAATAAGCGTACAAAAGAATTTGCTGTTCGTTATTCATTAAAGGTTAATAAACAGTTTTTGAATTCAGTAAAGGGAAGAACCATTCCGATGTATGTTTACAGGTTTATCGGATTTGGGGGACGGATAACAGCTTCTCCCTTTTCTTCACCAATGTATAAATGGATAAGGGAGTTTGAAAAAAGTAATGATCTAACTCCCTGATCTTATTAGAAATTTCCTTGCAGTAAGTTCTATTTGCTTAATATCATTTTCCCCGTCAATGTATTTCCGGGAATAATAACCTGATAGAAATAAACTCCACTGGGCAGTGGATGATTATTCGTATCGCGTGCTATCCAGTGATATTGGTGCCAACCTTTATCCACCTTACCGTATTCCAGATTAACCAACTCCTCACCGATAGAATTAAGAATCCTGATAACTACCGGATTTTGTTCCGGTATGTGAAATTTAATTGTTGTTGATGGATTAAAAGGATTAGGATAATTCTGAAGAATATGGAAATCGTCACGAAGAGCATCATTGTTGTTATATTGAGCATCGAGAGAAGTACCGCCTGGTAAATTAAATATCTCAATTTCATATAACGAATAGCCATAAACTGTTCCTCTTCGAAGTCCAAGCATACGAAGATATTTAGCAGTTACATTAGTATTGATAATTTCAGTTCCGCCGATACCATTATTTTGGTAGAATATTGTAGTCCAATTCAGTGAATCGGTGCTGGTTTGAAGGTAGTATTCCTTACCGTATGCATATTCCCAGTGAAGGCGGACCTGATTGAATGTAACGGTGTCACCAAAACTGATAAGAAAATACTGTGGGTCGGAAAAAGCAGAAGACCAGCGCGTACCAAGGCTTCCATCAACAGCTCTGTACCCTTCGTAGCCTGTTCCTTCAATTGAACTGACATAAATTTTTTTTCTGAGAGCAAGATTTTGCGGCGGCACCGGATAAACAGTAAAAGAAACTTCTTTCATGTTATTATCGCTATATGTTTCCTGAATTGCAGTTGCGGGGTTAACTACAGCCGTAACAACATTGTTGCTTACCGTTGTAGCATTCCAGAAAATAGAACCGCCTTCCGGAATATCGCCGGAAACAAACGCCATACCTCCTGCCGGAATACTGTTAGTAAAGCTGACTGATTTGCTTATTGGTACACCATTTACTGAAAATGTAACCACATGAGGGACTCCGGCAGGGCTTGGTCCTGATCCTCTGTTGATAATAGTCGCGGCAAATTGAACTTTATCTCCTAACAATGGGAAACGGGGTATTGTGTAAAGACTTGCTATCTGAAGGTCAGGCATCTCGGTATGTGGAATGATTGTAAAAGTATTTTGCAGTGGGAGATTATCGGAGGAGTTACCTGCTTTTATTATATATTCCCCGGTTTCAATTTTATATGCTCCCTGCGATTCATCGTAGTAGTACAAATCTTCAGGGCTAAGCGTAAATTGCAGAGTCTTTGTTTCTCCTGCATTAAGAAATACTTTTCTGAAACCAATCAGAGCCTTTTTATCCCGGGTTATAGAGGATGTGGGTTTACTGAGATATAATTGTACGGTTTCGGTTCCGGCTTTATTGCTGGTGTTTGTAATGTCAACCGATAATGCGACATTACTTCCTAAAGTTACAGTGGGGGTAAGAACGGAGAGGTTTGAAATGTTAAAGGATGAGTAACTTAAACCAAATCCGAAGGCAAATTCAGGGATATATCCTTTATTGTCAAACCAACGGTATCCACATCCAAAATCATTGGTGAAATCAAAGTCAGTAATTGCAGAACCGTACTGAGAGTCGTTTTTTGGAATAGTAACCGGTAACTTACCCGAAGGGTTATAATCTCCAAAAATGATTCTGGCAATTGCATTTCCACCTTCTTGTCCCGGATAAAATGCCTGTAACAAACCACGCACATTATTAATATATCCATTTGATGCAGTAATTCCGCCACTGACAATAACAACAACAATATTCGGGTTAATAGCGGCAAGTTGGTTTATCATATCTTTTTGATTACCAGGTAATTCGATAGAACCATTAGCCCTGTCGAGACCTTCACCTTCCTGAGTTGGGTCGAGTCCGCCAAAGAAAAAAACAACCTGTGCCTGACTTGCCTTAATGAGAGCATCATTATAGTCGCCGGAATAACCACCTGCAATTGTACATCCTTGTGCATATAGAACTTTCGAAGCACCAACATAGTTTTCAATTCCTTTGCGCGGTGTTACAGTGTAAAAAGGAGTTACCCAACTACTGCCTGTTCCATCTGTTTGCATAATGTTGGCATTGGGTCCAATCACGGCGATGAATGTTATGGTATCTTTATTCAGAGGCAGTATTCCGTTTGCATTTTTTAACAAAACTATACTTTTCATTCCTGCTTCAAGACATAGTTGCTGATGCTCGGGACTGTTTACATCGTAGGGATTCCCTGCAGGAAGATAGTCAATAATACCGGAAACGATTTTTGTACGCAGAACATTTCTCACGGCATTATCTATATATGTAATTGGTAAAGCTCCGGAGTTCACGAGTGATAATAAGTCATTTTGATAATGGTCGGAACCCATGCAGACATCATTACCCGCTTTTATTGCCTTTAAGGAGTTTTTAATAGCGCCCCAATCGCTAACCACATAAAAAGGAAAGCCCCACTTGGTTCGTAATATATAGGTTAGTAAATCATAACTTTCAGCCGCTTGCTGGCCGTTAATAAGGTTGTAGGCGCTCATTATGCTTAATGTACCTGCATCCTGAACGCTTTTTCTGAAATTAAGCCCATAATGATCCATTAACAATCGCGGGGTTATGATATAATTATTGTTAGTGCGATTCTGTTGCTTGTGTTTTAAGTTAAAATGTTTTGCGGTCGCAAAAGCGGGAGTTTGTTGTACCCCTTTTAGTACAGAACTGTTAATCATAGCATTAAGAAAAGGATCTTCACCACCGCTTTCCGGTGTTCTGCCGTTTCTTGGGTCTCGGGTTAAATCCATTGCAGGACCAAGCATCTGATGCTTACCTTTGCCGCGAAATTCCAGACCCATTGCAGAACCTACCCTTCGGGCGAGAGCAGTATCCCATGTTGCTGCCATTGCTATACCGACGGGAAAAGAAGTTGCCATTCCGTCACGAACGCCGTGTGGTCCATCAGCCATAATAAAACCCGGAATTCCAAGCCGTTCATTATCGCGGGTATTCATCCCGCCTTCTTTATGTAATTGAAGTATTTTCTCCTGAAGTGTCATTTGGGAGAGAAGAGAATCTATTCGCTGTTGCAGTGATTGTCCAAATGTTATTTCGCCGAAAGGAAGAAAAAGAAAAATAGTAGTTAGGATAAGAAATATTATGTTTTTCATAAATGATCAATGATTATCGGATTTTTAATATTTTTACTGTCTTTCGTATTCCGCCGGCATGTAACAAAATATAGTAAGTTCCTGCGGGTAGTTTATCATCAGTAAACCTGACAGAATATTTACCAGGTCCTTTTTCTTCATTGACCAAATCACCAACTTTAGCTCCAAGAATATCGTACACGGCAATAGAGACATTTGTAGTGGTTCCTATTTCATACGATATAAAAGTCTGATCGGTGAATGGATTAGGATGAATCGTGGATACTCCAAAAACGGGCGCTGTATTTTCCGGTTCAAGACCTGTTGGTTGAAGAAGAATAAAGTCAATGTAGTTGAGATTAAATCCACCGCCAAGAAACTGAATTTGAATGGTATGCTGACCTGCAGGTAGTAAAACACTATCGTTACTAACAGTTATCCAGTTTTGCCAGCCGCCGGAATTTGGCACGCTGACAATCTTACCGGCTTGCACATTATCGCATCGGATGAGAATCATACCTGTTGCTGAAGTGGAGGCAATGCGGAAATCTACCTTATATACGCCCGACTGTGTGACATTAACTGTATAATTAAGAAATTCTCCCGATTCAATCCATCCGACATTATATCCGTTTGTTACAACATCATTGCATTTTTCAATATCTACCCCATCATTCCGATATGACCAACCGTTATTATATGACCCGGACCCGAGATTCTGATAATCGTTATCCTTATACGCAAACATATTTTGACCCATGTTGTAATACACTGCAAAGATAGTAGAGGGGATAGAAAGTTGTGTAAAAGGAATAGTGGCGGTATTTCCCGGCATTCTGAACATTGCATCAATAACATCGGTATTCTTTTCGCAGTATGAGAAAAGTACACGCTGATTAAATTTATCTAAGGCATCAACTGCATATTGAACAGTTGGCTGTGGCGCCTGACCGCTCCAATATTTTAATAACTGATCATACTCATTGTTCTTTACAATAGATAATAAACCGGATATAGTTTCAAGTTTTTTATGTGTCCACCATGCCCATCCGATATTGTTTGCCTCAAGAAGCGCGATCGCATCGGCAAACCACTGATTGGAATTTTCTCCTGATTCACCACACCACAAAGGTCGGTTTGTTGAATTACGCAAGTTAATATATGATTGAATTGCATTAACAGAATTCTCATTCCAGTACTTATGGAAACTGTACACCATATTGTTATCCCACGGTGGTGAGAGCGTAGTAAAATCAGTTGCCCAGTTGTTCCCCTCTATAAATATAATATGATTAGTATCAACCTGACGAATTTGCTGTGTAATCTGAATATAAAGATCGCGAAGAGGCTGATTATTTCCACCAAAGTTCCAAACTGTTTCATTTAATAAATCGTATCCCCCAATCCATTGTCGATTAGCATATCGTTCTGCGAGTTTTCGCCACAGCATAATTGTCTGGAGTTTATTTGTATCACTTTGCCAGAGAGAGGGATATGCCGGGTCATAGTCACTAATGTTAGCTGTGTTTTGTCCGCCGGGTGCACAGTGTAAGTCAAGTATCAGATATAATTGGTTTTCTTCGCACCATTGCAACAGTGAATCAATTAATGCAAATCCCTCTTCAATCCACACTCCGGGCTGATTTCTCGGAGTCATCAGGTTATAGTGCATAGGGAGGCGTATTGAGTTAAAACCCCATGCTTTAATCTGCTGAATATCGGGACGATTGATAAAATTTGTTCGGAATTTTTTATAAAAATTTGTTGTATTAGTCGGGCCAATAAGAGCTTCAATTTTTTTTCGTATTTCGGCAGGCGAGTTGGCAAACCCGGAAGTACCGAACATATATCCCTCCTGAACGAGCCAGCCTCCCAGTCCAATTCCCCTTAAAAGAATCGGATTCCCTGAGCCATCAACAGTGTTTTTACCACTTACGCGCAGAAAACCCTGAGCAAAATTGAATGAAAAAAATATAAGTGTAAGGAATGATATGGTGAGAATGGGTGATAT